>NZ_JBFAHX010000024.1:0-127125 GCF_040654435.1 Streptomyces sp. NPDC050703 | reverse complement strand
AAGGCCACCCCGTCCGCCGACCTCAACAACGACTTCACCAAGATGGTCGCCCAGTGGGACAGCGGCCGGATCGGCATGCTCAGCCACAACCTCGGTGCGCTGATCACCGTCCGGGGCCCCTCCCGCGTACCGCCGTACCCCCGGCCGCTACTCGGCCTTGATGGCCATCAGCGGGTTGAGCCTGGCCGCGCTGCGGGCCGGCCACACGGCCGCGAGGACGCCGACCACGGCGGCGATGGCCAGGAAGAGCGCGATCCGGCCGACCGGGACCTCCATGGTGTACGTGGCCACCGAGTCGGCGACGCTGTTGCCGACGACCCAGCCCATGAAGACGCCGAGGCCGATGCCGAGCACCGCGCCGAACAGGGAGATCACGATCGACTCCAGGCGCACCATCTGCTTGACCTTGGCGCGGTCGAGACCGATCGCCCGCAGCATGCCGATCTCGTGCTTCCGCTCGAAGACCGACATGGCCAGGGTGTTGATGACGCCGAGCACCGCGATCAGGATGGCCATCGCCAGGAGGCCGTAGAGCATGTTCAGCATCATGTTGATCGCGCCGCCGATCTCGTTGCTGATGGCGTCCTTGTCCTGGATCTTGACGGCGGGGTTGTCGCCGAGGGCCTTGACGATGGTGTCCTCGGCCTTGGCGGAGGCGCCGCCGTCCATCTTCACCAGGACCTGCTCGTCGGTGATCTTCGACAGGTGCGGGTCGACGACGGAGAGCGGTGTGAAGAGACCGGCGATCATCTCGTTCTGCTCGTAGACGCCGGCGATCCGCAGCTTCGCGGTCTTGTCGTCGTCGAACTTCACCGCGACGGTGTCGCCGGTCCTCAGGTGCTGCTCGTCGGCGGTCTTCTGGTCCACGAGGGTGGAGTCACCCTTCAGATCCGCCAGGGAGCCGCTGGTGAAGTCCAGGCTCACCAGCTCGCCGAAGGCCTTCTCGTCGATGCCGGAGACCTGGCTGTACGAGCCGTCGACCTCGCCGTGGGCGATGCGCAGCGGGCTGCTCGCCGCGACCTCGGGGAGCTTGTCCAGCTTCTCGCGGACCTCGGGGGCCAGCGGCTGGTAGTTGGCCATGGAGACGGTGTAGTCGGCCTTCAGGGAGCCCGCGGCCATCTTGCTGATGGCGTCGCTCATGGAGGTGGCGACCACGGTCATCGCGGTGATGAGGGTCAGGCCGATCATCAGGGCCGCCGCGGTGGAGGCCGTGCGGCGCGGGTTGCGCACCGAGTTGAGGCGGGCCAGCTTGCCCGTGACGCCGAAGGGCCGCAGGAGCGGGGCCGAGGCGGCGATGAACGGCCGCGAGAGCAGCGGGGTGAGGATGATGACGCCGACGAGGATCACGGCGGCGCCGCCGGCCATGACGTAGTTGTCGTCGTTGAGGAGCAGGACCACGCCGAGGGCGACGATGATCGAGCCGATGGTGTTGCGCACCACGAGGCCCCGTGTGGTCGGCGTCGCGTGGACGCTGTTCATCGCGGCGACCGGCGGGATCTTCGCGGCGCGGCGGCCCGGCAGCCAGGCGGCGAGCATGGTCACGACCACGCCGATCAGCAGGGCGACGACGATCGTGGTCGGGGCGATGACGAGGGGCCCGTCGGGCAGGGAGGCGCCCGCGGAGTTCATCAGGGACTCCAGGCCCACGGCCACGCCGATGCCGAGCGCGAAGCCGGTCACGGCGGCCACCAGGCCCACCAGGAACGCCTCGATGAGGACCGAGCGCGTCACCTGGCGGCGCGAGGCGCCGACGGCCCGCATGAGGGCCAGCTCCTTGGTGCGCTGGGCGACCAGCATGGTGAAGGTGTTGGCGATGATGAAGATGCCGACGAACAGCGCGATGCCCGCGAAGATCAGCAGGACCTGGCTCATCGAGCTGGTCGACTCCTCGATCATGGCGTCCTGGTCGTCGGACAGCTCGGTGCCGGTGACGGCGTCGGTGTCCTTCGGGACGATCTTCTCGGCCGCGTTCTTCAGCGCCGTCTCGGAGGTGCCGGCGGCGGCCTTCAGGTCGATCTCGTCGTACTCGGTCTTGCCGAGGACCTTCCACGCGGTGTCGTTGTCGAACACCACCAGGCTGCCGCCCGCGAGGACGCTGCCGTCGTCGGTGTCGAAGACGCCGCTGACCTTCGCGGTCCGCACGGGCCCGTCGGTGGAGTAGCGGACGGTGTCGCCGACCTCGTAGCCGGTGCGGTCGGCGGTGCGGGAGTCGAGCGCGATGTCGGCCGCGGACTTCGGGGCCGTGCCGTCGGTGAAGTCGTAGCGGGGGTCCTTGCCGTCCTCGCCGGGGAAGTAGTTGGCCCCGGTGGTGCCCCAGTCGCCGCCGACCAGCTTGCCGTCCTTGTCGGCGACCGCGGTGAAGCCGGTGACGGTGCCGATGGCGGACTCGGCGCCGGGCAGGTCCCGCGCCTTCTTCAGGAAGGCGTCGGTCAGCCGCGGCGGCCTCTTGGCCTCGCCCTCACCGCCACCGCTGTCGTACGAGGAGGAACCCTCGCCCTGGATGGCGACGGAGACGTGGTCGAAGCTCTTCGCCGACTTGTTCTTGTAGGCGTTGCCGAAGGTATCGGTGAAGACCAGGGTGCCGGAGACGAAGGCGACGCCGAGCATGACGGCGAGCACGGTCATCAACAGCCTGGCCTTGTGCGCGAGCACATTGCGCAGGGCGGTACGGAACATGGGAGTCAGTCCTGGTGAGGGGGGCGGTTCAGGGGCGCGGGGAACTGCGCGACGAGCCACGGAAGGGCCCGGGCCCGGAGCGGGGCGCAGCCGAGACGGCGAGGGGCGGTGGCGGTGGCCGGTGAAGGCCGGGCGGCCACTAGCTGGTGCGGCCCTTGGCGTCGAAGTGCTTCATCCGGTCGAGCACGCCGTCGGCGGTCGGCTTGAGCATCTCGTCCACGATCCGCCCGTCCGCGAGGAAGATCACGCGGTCCGCGTAGGAGGCGGCGACGGGGTCGTGCGTGACCATGACGACGGTCTGCCCGAGGTCCCGCACCGAGTTGCGGAGGAAGCCGAGGACCTCGGCGCCCGAGCGCGAGTCGAGGTTTCCGGTCGGCTCGTCACCGAAGATGATCTCCGGCTGCGAGGCGAGCGCCCGCGCCACGGCGACGCGCTGCTGCTGGCCGCCGGAGAGCTCCGTGGGCCGGTGCCCGAGCCGGCCGGAGAGCCCGACCATGTCGATGACCTGCTCCAGCCACCGCTTGTCCGGCTTGCGGCCCGCGATGTCCATGGGGAGCGTGATGTTCTCCAGGGCCGTCAGGGTGGGCAGCAGGTTGAAGGCCTGGAAGATGAAGCCGATCTTGTCCCGGCGGAGCTTGGTGAGCTGCTTGTCCTTGAGCGTGGAGAGCTCGGTGTCGCCGAGCCGCACCGAGCCGGAGCTGAAGCTGTCCAGGCCCGCGACGCAGTGCATGAGGGTGGACTTGCCGGAGCCGGAAGGGCCCATGATCGCGGTGAACTCGCCCTGGCCGAAGTCGACGGAGACGTGGTCCAGGGCGACCACCTGGGTCTCACCCTGTCCGTACACCTTGGAGAGATCCGTGGCGCGCGCGGCCACGGCGGTGGCGCGGGAGGCGAAGGGGGTGGTGGTCACGGGACGGTGCTCCTGTCGGTACGACGAGTGGGGACGTACTCCATCGTCCTGTGCGATCAGTGCCCTGTAGTCAGCCGCTGTTCCGGTCTCTGGGGCCCTCTCCGGTCGGACGCGAGCGCGACATGTCATACCTGGGGATGAGGGATGTCCCTGAGTCCACTGGCGTGAGCGGGAACGGAAGGAGGGTGAAATTCCGTCATTCCGTGCAGAGGGTCATGAGACCGGCCGAGAGCGGGGAAAGGCCTCCGGCATGTACCGATGGGCCATACCCGTGGCTGATGCACCCTCAGACGTCAATAAAATAAGACAACATCGGGCTCACCTTCCGCTGTTCGGGGGACGCCTCCCGATAAGGTCGAATCCTTGATGCGGGGCCCACGGCCTGCCCGGATGGTGGAATGCAGACACGGCGAGCTTAAACCTCGCTGCCCCTCGGGGGCGTGCCGGTTCGAGTCCGGCTCCGGGCACCTCCGCCATGACCGGCTGTGCGCCTCCGCCGCGCGCTTCCGCCGGCCCGTGCGCCCCTGCTGAGTGCCTCGTGACGGTCCCGGGCACTCCCTTGACGTGATCATCGATGCTCCTGTGCCGTGGATGGCCGGGCCGGCGCCCGGTCGCCCCACCGCTCGATCATCCGCGCGGACGCCTGCCGCCGCGTCAACGCGCGTATCCCGCACCCGCGTTGGCCGTCGCCTCGCTCCGCCGAGGGGTGCGGCCGGGGACGCGTCCGCCGTCCCGCCCGGCGGGGCTCAGGGCAGCCGTACCGCCTGGAAGCGGGCGGCGGTGTGCAGATCGGCCTCGATGGCCGCCGCCGTCTCGCGCAGCGCGGGAAGCAGGGCGTCCCGGGTCTCGGCCAGGGGCGCCGTACCCGCGTGCCGGGCGACGTTCAGGGCCGCGACGACCCGCCCCGCCGCGTCCCTGACGGGCACAGCCACCGAGCGCAGCCCCTCCTCCAGCTCCTGGTCGGCCGTGGCGCAGCCGTCGGCGGCGACGCGCTCCAGGACGCGCGCCAGCTCGTCCGTGTCCGTCACGGTCAGCGGGGTCAGGGCGCGCGGCGGGACCTGGCGCAGCAGCCGCTCCCGCTCCGGCGCGGGCAGGCCGGCGAGCAGGACGCGGCCCATGGCCGTCGCGTACGCGGGGAAGCGCGTGCCCAGGGTGATGCGGACGCTCATGACGCGGACCGTGGCCGCCCGCGCCACGTAGAGGATGTCCGTGCCGTCGAGGACGGTGACCGACGCCGACTGGTGGACCCGCTCGGTCAGCTCCCGTACGTGCGGCTCGGCGATCTCGGCGAAGGTGAGCCGGGAGAGCGCGGCGTGCCCGAGCTCCAGGACGCGGGGGAGCGGGCGGTACAGGCGCCCGTCGTGGGCCGCGTACCCCGCGCGCTCCAGCGTGCGCAGGCAGCGCCGCGCGGTGGCCCGCGGGAGGCCGGTGGCCGAGGCGAGCGCGGTCAGCGGCAGCCCGTCGCCGCGCGCACCGCCGAGCGCGCGCAGGACGGCGAGGCCCCGCGCCAGTGACCGGAGGAAGTCCGGGCCCAGCTCGGCCTTGGCGGCGGCCACGGAGTCGGTGTCGGTGTCGGGGGCGGCGTCGGTGGCTTCGGCGGGCGTCGCGGGGGCGCCGCCGGGCGGCCCGGGATCGGCCGCCAGGAGGACTTCGAGGTGCCCGGCCTCCGCGCGCAGCCGCGGCAGCACCGCCGCCGCCAGGCCCTCCGCCGTGTGCCTGCTGGTGTGGCTCACCGCGGAGAGCGCGCAGCGCACCCGGCCCGCCCCGTCGCGTACGGGGACCGCCACCGCGATCAGGCCCGGCTCGATCAGCTGGTCGTCCAGGGCCCAGCCGGTCTCCCGGGAGCGGGCCACCCGGTCGGCGAGATCCGGGACGTCCGCCGGCGCGGGGCCCGGCGGCAGCGCGGGGAAGGCGCTCTCGGCGGGGCCCGCCGCCACCCGGGCCCGCCAGGCGGCCCACCGCTCCTCGTCCCAGGCGTCCGCGAAGAGCGCGCCGGGTGCGCAGCGCTCCGGCGGCAGCAGGTCCCCGATGCGGAAGGCCACCGACATCGCGCGGCGCCGCGCGACCTGCGCGACGAAGCGGACGCCGTCGCCGTCGGGCACCGCGAGCGACACGGACTCGTCCAGCTCGTCCGCGAGCCGGACCGTCCGTTCGGCCACCTCGCCGGTCAGACCGCTGGCCGCGAGGTAGGCGTTGCCGAGTTCCATCAGGCGCGGGGTGAGGTGCAGCTCCTGCCCGCGCACGCGGACGTGGCCGAGCCTGACCAGGGTCGCCACCACCCGGTCGACCGTGGCGCGGGCCAGGCCCGTGGCCCGCACGAGGTCGCCGGCGCGCAGCCGCCCCGGCTCGGCGAGGGCCAGGGCGCGCAGGACGGCCAGGCCGCGCTCCAGGGGGCGCACGGACTCGCTCGCGGGCTCTTCGGGCATGCGGGGCCCTTCCTCATGCGCACGGGACGGGCGTCGGAAAGCGGGTGCCGCACGACCGTTGACAGCGCGTGGGCGCGGTCGGAGACTCCCGGCAGCACATTATGAACGAAAGTTCACCAGGCGAACAAGCTGGCCCTGCCGGTCGCGGGCAGAGGTGGGCGCCGTTCCGGAGCGAGGGGAATCCACCGATGCGCACGACCGTCGGAATCATCGGCGCCGGACCCGCCGGGCTGCTGCTCGGCAGGCTCCTCGACGACGCGGGCGTGGACAACGTCGTCCTGGAGAGCCGCGACCGCGCCTACGTGGAACAGCGCCAGCGCGCCGGAATCCTGGAGCACGGCACCGCCGAGGCGCTGCGCGCGGCGGGCGCCGGTGAGCGCATGGACCGCGAGGGCCTCCCGCACGACGGCATCGAGCTGCGCTTCGACCGCCGCAGGCACCGCGTCGACCTCCCCGCCCTCACCGGCGGCAGGAACGTCACCGTCTACGCCCAGACCGAGGTCTGCAAGGACCTCATCGCGCTGCGCCTCGACGGCGGCGGGCCCCTGCTCTTCGCGGCCGAGGCGCTCGCCGTGGAGGGCGCGGAGACCGCGGCCCCGCGGGTCCGCTACCGCCACCGGGGCCGTGAGTCCGCCCTGGAGTGCGACTACGTGGCGGGCTGCGACGGCTTCCGGGGCGTGGCGCGCGAGGCGGTGCCCGAAGCGGTCTCCCGGGTCTTCGGGCGGACGTTCCCCTTCGCGTGGCTCGGCATCCTCGCCGACGTGCCGCCCTCCCACGGCGAACTGGTCTACGCCCGCCACGACCGCGGCTTCGCCCTCCTGTCCATGAGGTCGCCGACCGTCACGCGCGCGTACCTCCAGGTCCCCGACGGCACGCATGCCGCCGAGTGGTCCGACGAGGAGATCTGGGACGAGCTGGACCGCCGCCTGGAGACCGACGACCCCTCCTGGACGCTGCACCGCGGACCCGTCACCGCCAAGTCCGTCACGCCCCTGCGCAGCTACGTCCACGAGCCGATGCGGCACGGCCGCCTCTTCCTCGCCGGGGACGCCGCGCACATCGTCCCGCCCACCGGTGCCAAGGGCCTCAACCTCGCGGTCGGCGACGTCGTCACCCTCGCCCGCGCGCTGACCCTGCGGCACGAGAAGGGCGACGCGAGCCTCATCGACGCGTACTCGCGGACCTGCCTGCGCCGCGTCTGGCAGGCCGAGCGCTTCTCCTGCGCGCTGACGGCGCTGCTGCACCGCGCGCCCGACGCCACGCCCTTCGACGACCGCGTCCAGCTCGCCGGGCTCGACCGGATCGCCGGGGCGCGCTCCGCCGAGACGGATCTCGCGGAGGGCTACACCGGCTTCCCCCTCGACTGACCGGACCCCTCGACCGACCGGCCCCTTCGACACGCCGCCCGGAAGGACCCTCCCCGTGACCCCGAGAACCGCGCCCGAGACCCCCGAGCGGACGTTCCGATCCGTCGCGCCCGTCCTCGCCCTCTGCTGGCTCGTCGTCTTCTTCGACGGCATGGACGTCACCATCTACGGCGCCGTCATGCCCCACCTGCTCGACGACGAGGGCTTCGGCTTCACCACGTCGACCGCGGGGACCATCGGCTCCTGGACCACCTTCGGCATGCTGATCGGGGCGCTCGGCTGCGGCACCCTCACCGACTGGGCGGGGCGCAAGCCGATGGTGACCGGCAGCGTCGTCCTGTTCTCGCTGGGCTCCGCCCTGTGCGCGCTCGCGCCGGACGCCGCGTTCTTCGGCGCGGGGCGCTTCGTCTCCGGGCTCGGCCTCGGCGGGCTCATGCCGATCGGGCTCGCGATCGTCGCCGAGTTCGCGCCGCCCCGCAGGGCCGCGCTCGCCACCGGCCTGATGATGACCTCGTACCACGCGGGCGGCATGGCGGCCACGGGCCTCGGCCTCGCGCTCGGCCCCGGCCACGGCTGGCGCGTCGTCTTCTGGACGGGCGTGATCCCCGCGGTCGTCGCCGTTCCGCTGGTCCTGAAGTGGCTGCCGGAGTCGCCCGGCGTACTGCTCGCCCGGGGCAGGGCGGCGCGGGCCGAGGCGGTCGCCGCCCGCTACCTCCTGCCGGCGCCGACCCCCGCCGAGACCCCCGGGGCCGGGGCCCGCGGGCGGCTCTCGGCCGTCGCCTCGCTCTTCGCGCCGGGGCGCGGGCTCGCCACGCCGCTGCTCTGGGTCGCCTCCTTCGCCGGGCTCCTCCTGGTCTACGGCGTCTCCACCTGGCTGCCCGAGCTGATGCGCGCCTCCGGCTACTCGCTCTCCTCCTCCGTCACCTTCCTCATGGTGATCAACGCGGGCGGCATCGTCGGCATGCTCGTCGCCGGGCGGACCGCGGACCGCTTCGGGGCCGTCAAGGTCTCCGCCGTCTGGTTCGTGCTCACGGCGTGCGGCGCCTTCCTGCTCAGGGCCGAGCTGCCGCTCGGCGTCGCCTACGCCGTCGTCTTCGTCACCGGCGTCTGGCTCTTCTCCGCCCAGGTCATGGTCTACGCCGCCACCCCCGCGGTGTACGGGCCCGCCGAGCGCGCCACGGGACTCGGCTGGGTCACCGGCGTCGGGCGCACGGGCGCGGTCGTCGGCCCCTGGCTCGGCGGCGCGGTGGTCGCGGGCGGCAACGCCTCGCTGGGCTTCACGACCTTCGCCGTGGCCGCCGTCGTCGGGGCCGTGGCGATCTCGCTGGTGCCACTCGTACGGGGCAACGGTTCCGATCCGGGAACAGTGCGGGCACTCCCGCGCGTTCTCGGTCACAGAGAGGGAAAGATCCTCCCCAAGCACTAGGGTCATCCCTTTGCCTACGCATTACTCTTGAGGCAAAGCCACACTCGGTGGCCATGGAGGAGTGAAATGAGGAGCAGTAACCCGGTCTTCTCGCGACGGGGGTTCAGCCGCGACAACGGCTACGCCGGCTTCGGCGCGCAGCCGCAGGCCGGGGGACCCGCAGCCGCGACCCAGACCGCCCAGCAGGGCAACCCGTACGCGCAGGGCAATCCGTACGCCGGCCAGCAGGCCCCCGCGGGCAACCCCTACGCCACGAACCCGTACGCCCAGCAGGACGTCCAGCACGGCGCCCCCGCGCCGATGACGTCCGCCGGCCGCATGACGATGGACGACGTCGTCATGCGTACGGCGACCACGCTCGGCACGCTCGTCGTCACGGCCGCGCTCGCCTGGGCGATGCTGCCGGTGGACGACGCCAACATCGGCAAGTCGTACGGCATCGCCATCGGCGCCGGTCTGATCGCGATGGTCCTCGGCCTCGTCCAGGCCTTCAAGCGCAAGGCATCGCCCGCGCTGATCCTGACGTACGCCGCCCTGGAGGGCGTCTTCCTCGGCGTCGTCTCCAGCGTCGTCGACAACCGCATCGCGAGCGGCGCGGCCATGCAGGCCGTCCTCGGCACGATGGCCGTCTTCATCGGCGTCCTCGTGGCGTACAAGGCGGGCTGGATTCGCGTCAACCGCCGCTTCTACGGCTTCGTGATGGCCGCGGCGATGGGCTTCCTGCTGCTGACCGCCGTGAACCTGCTGTTCATGGTCTTCGGCGGCGGTGACGGCCTCGGCTTCCGCAGCGGTGGCCTCGGCATCGTCTTCGGCATCGTCGGCATCCTGCTCGGCGCCTGCTTCCTGGCCCTGGACTTCAAGCAGGTCGAGGACGGCATCGCGTACGGCGCGCCGAAGGAAGAGGCGTGGCTGGCCGCGTTCGGCCTGACGATGACGCTGGTCTGGATCTACATGGAGTTCCTGCGCCTGATCGCGATCTTCTCGGGCAACGACTGACGGATGATCGCCGGGTGACCGGCAGCCGAAGGGCCCGCGGACCGATCCGGTCCGCGGGCCCTTCGCGTTCGCCGTGGGTGAGGGTCGGATTTCAGAGCAGGTTGCGGGCGGCCCGCCGCAGGTCGTACTCGTGGATGATCGCCTTGGCGTGGCCGTATGCGAGGTTGTGCTCGGCGCGGAGCCAGCTGACCTTCTCCTCGAAGCGGAAGAGGGAGGGTCCTTCGTCCACGGCGCGGAGCCAGTCGGAGACTTCTCGACCGGTGCAGTGGGGGATGCGGGCGAGCATGTTGCGGTGGGTCTCCTCGGAGAAGACTTGTGACATCGGCGCCTCCGGACGCGTCGCGATGTGTTCCGTCCTTCACGACACCGTGCCTGAGCGCCGGGGCGTTGGCAACAGTCCCGCAAAGGCGCATAAGGTCGCGGAGTGCTCGATACGACGCCTTTGACTGCCGCAGTGGACCAATTCGCCGACCGGCTGCGGGCCGCGCCGCAGAGCCGCCTGCAGCGCGGGGCGGCGACCGAGGCGCTCGCCCTGGCCAGGGAGCTGGCGGTGCGCGCCCAGGCCATCGAGGAACCGGGGGCGCCGCCGCGGGAGATGCCGGACGCGGGGATGTTCGCCGCCGCCGACCAGATCACCGTCGCGGGGCACGACCTGGCCCTCGTCCTGAAGGACCCCGACGAGCTGGCGCGGACGCTCGAACTCGTGGCGCAGGCACAGAAGAAGGCCGGGGTGTAGGGAGCTCGAAGGCTCCCCGCACCCCGGCCCTGCCGGAGCGGTGTCTCAGACCGAGGCGATGACGCGGTCGGCGAGGATGTAGACGTTCTCGGTGCCGCACTCGAACGTCAGGGCGTACGCGCCCGAGATGCCCGAGCCGCCGAGCAGTACCGGCGCCCGGCCCTCGCGCAGGGCGTGGGCGAGCAGTTCCGCCGTCTCGCGGTGGCCCGGCGTCATGCAGAGCGTCGTGCCGTCCGCGAAGACGTACACGTCCAGGGTGCCCAGCGGGCCCGGCCGGACGTCGGCCAGGGCGGTGCGGGCGTCCGCCAGTTCCTCCAGGCAGGCCACCGTGCGCTCGTGGTCGCCGTAGCCGTCGGCGGCGGGCGTCTGCACCGGCACGAAGTCCGGGTGCGAGGGGTGGCGGCGGCGCGCCGCCGCCAGCTCGGGGGAGTCCCCGGCGAACTCGTCGCCCGCGGGCTCGGCGAAGGGCTCGGTCACCGGCTCCAGGCTGTCCGCCTCAAGGCCCGCGAAGTCCGCCTGGCGCGGCAGGAACAGCTCGTCGGCGATGCCGTCGGGCAGACCGGGCAGGCCGTGCAGGAGGGACGGGGCGTCCATGCCGTCGCGGGTCTCCTGGGCGGCCCAGAACGCGCGGGCCTCGGCGAGTTCGCGCTCCCGCTCCTCGGCGAGCGCCTCGGCGACGGCCGCGCGTATCTCGTCGGTGTCCAGGGCGGTGCGGGCGGCCGGCACCGCGGCGTGCGGGGCGTCATCGGCGCGGCCCCGGGCCAGCTCGGTCTGGAGGGTTCTGATCTCAGCGAGCTGCTTCCGGAGCCCGTACACGGCGTGCAGGACGGCGGCGCCCACGGCCGTGGCAGCGGCCGCGGAGAGCAGCAGGGCAAGAGGCATGGCGCTCACTGACGTACTCCCGGTTTCAAGTCGACCCCCGACTTCCTACATCAGCTTGAAGCCTGCACGATCCTGCTGTCAGTGCATTACGTCACGAAGTGGACAGGACTTTGGGCCCGGCGTATATCCGTAGAGCGGCTCTGAGCTGGTCATATGTGTCTCCCCCAGGACGCAGGTCACATCCTGGGGGAGATTGGGTCACGAAAAGATGCAGAGACGGAGCGCTCATTCACGCGAACTCTGCGTCAACGAAAACGTGCGTTTTCCGGTTGTTCGACCGAGCCGGCCGAAGTGCGCGTCCGGGTCAGCTGAGGCGCTCGATGACCATCGCCATGCCCTGGCCGCCGCCGACGCACATCGTCTCCAGGCCGAACTGCTTGTCGTGGAACTGGAGGGAGTTGATGAGCGTGCCGGTGATGCGGGCGCCCGTCATGCCGAAGGGGTGGCCGACGGCGATGGCGCCACCGTTGACGTTCAGCTTCTCGATCGGGATGTCCAGGTCGCGGTAGGAGGGGATCACCTGGGCGGCGAACGCCTCGTTGATCTCGACCAGGTCGATGTCGCCGATGGTGAGACCGGCGCGCCGGAGCGCCTGCTTGCTGGCCTCGACCGGGCCGAGGCCCATGATCTCGGGGGAGAGGCCGGTGACGCCGGTGGAGACGATGCGGGCGAGCGGGGTCAGGCCGAGCTCGCGGGCCTTGGTGTCGCTCATGATCACGAGGGCGGCGGCGCCGTCGTTCAGCGGGCAGCAGTTGCCCGCGGTGACCAGGCCGTCGGGGCGGAAGACGGGCTTCAGGCCCTGGACGCCCTCCATGGTGACGCCCGCGCGGGGGCCGTCGTCCTTGCTGACGACCGTGCCGTCGGGGGTGGTCACCGGGGTGATCTCGCGCTCCCAGAAGCCGTTCTTGATGGCTTCCTCGGCGAGGTTCTGCGAGCGGACGCCGAACTCGTCCATGTCCTGGCGGGTGACGCCCTTGCTGCGGGCGAGGTTCTCCGCGGTCTGGCCCATCGCGATGTAGGCGTCCGGGATCAGGCCGTCCTCGCGCGGGTCGTGCCAGGTGGAGCCCTCGGTCTGGGCGACGGCCGCGGTACGGGCCTCGGCGTCGGCGAAGAGCGGGTTGTGGGTGTCCGGCAGGCCGTCGCTGGTGCCCTTCACGCTGCGGGACACCATCTCCACGCCGGCGGAGATGAAGACGTCGCCCTCGCCCGCCTTGATGGCGTGCAGGGCCATGCGGCTGGTCTGGAGGGAGGAGGAGCAGTAGCGGGTGATCGTGCAGCCGGGCAGGTGGTCCATGCCCATCTGCACGGCGACGATGCGGCCGAGGTTGTGCCCCTGCTCACCGCCGGGCAGGCCGCAGCCGAGCATCAGGTCGTCGATGTCCTTCGGGTCCAGCTCCGGGACCTTGGCGAGGGCGGCCTCGATGATCGTGGCGGTCAGGTCGTCCGGGCGCAGGTCCTTCAGCGAGCCCTTGAAGGCGCGGCCGATCGGGGTGCGGGCGGCAGAGACGATCACGGCTTCGGGCATCTCGGGCTCTCCTCTGGCGGGGCGCCCCTGACGGTGGGGCTTCGGCTGGACTCCCTGGGAAGTTACCTGCACGTAGTGGTGACCGTCACGGGGGCGGGGCTGTGATGCGGGACGCATTTCTAAGCGGGCGCTCAGGCCGCCGGGCCCCGGCCGGCGCCCCCGCGGCGGGGCCGTGCCGCCGCTGCCCGGCGGCTTCGGGCCATGGCCTCCGTGGGCCGCCCCGGGCCGGCCGCGCGATTCCCCGCGCCCCTCGTCCTGGGCCGTCGCCCGCTGTCCGCTCAGAGTCTGTGTCATCACCCCGGTCGGATCAGCGTGCGGCGTCCGGTGCGTGCGATCGCAAGGCGCCGGAGCGTCCTCGATGGGGGTCCCCCCGCGCCCTTCAGGCGTGGGGGAGTGCGTGCCAGGCGTCGCACGCCCGGCCGGGGTCATGACACAGGCTCTCAGCTGTCCGGGCACGCCTTCGGGTCCAGGTCAGGGACGCCCAGCGTGGGCTTCTTGAGCAGAGGGGCCAGATTCCTCCGGTACATGGCGTTCCACCCCTGCCGGTCCTCAAGGACCGCCGCCACCGCCGAGCACACCTTCCTCTTCAGGGCCGGTGTATCGGAACGCATCGCCACGCCGTACCTCTCCGTGCCTTCGATGGGGTCCAGCATCGTGACCTCGTCGGACTGGGCGTAGCCCGCGAGGACCGCGTCGTCCGAGGCCACCGCGTAGACGTTCGTCTCCCCGCTCAGCAGCTGCTCCAGGCAGTACTGGTAGGTCGCAGGCAGCGACTCCATCAGCGTGAAGCCGAGCGGGGGAAGGTCCTTCGCGTAGGTCGAGCCCTTGGCGGTGCACACCTCCACCTTCTCGGCCTTCAGATAGCTGGAGTCCTTGATCTCCCCGTGCCGCACCGAGTCCTTGCGCACCAGGAACCCGCGGCCCGCCTCGTAGTACGGGCCGACGAAGTCGATCTCGGCGCTCTTCCGCATGGTGTACGAGGCGATGACGAGATCCACCGCCTTCCTCTTCAGGTGGCTGTCCCGGTTCCCGGACGTGACCTCGACGAACTCGACGTCGTCGGCCTCGTACCCGAGGTCCCGGGCCACCTTGTGGGCCATGTCGATGTCGAGGCCCGCGTACGTGTGGTTCCCCTCGCTGTCCTTGCCCTTGCGCAGGCTCAGCCCCCGCTGGTCGGCCTTGACGCCGATCTTCAACTGGGGGTGGGCCTGCTTCCAGTCCCGCCACGCCTGTGCCCCGGCCGCGCCGTCCCGGCCGTCCGGGCCGACGGCACCGCCGGCCTTGTCATCGGCCTTGCCTCCCGAGCCGAATCCTTCCGCCACCAGCCAGCCCGCGGCGGACAGCAGCACCACGGCCAGAGCCGCCGCCACGGCCCGCTTCGTGCCCCTGCGGGAGCCGGGCCGCGGGGCCTTCTCCGGGGTGAGCACGGGCTCGGGTGCGGGTGCGGGTGCGGGCGCGGGCTCGGGCGCGGGCGCGGGTGTGCGTACGGGCTCCGGGGTCCGCGGCGCTGTCCCGGCCGGGGCGGCGTTCGACGGGGCGCCCAGCACCTCGCGCAGCATGCCGTCCGCCGTGGGCGTGTCCAGGCGCTCGGCGGGGTCCGTGCGCAGCAGCCCCCGGATCACCGGGGCGAGGGGGCCCGCGTACCGCAGGACGGGGTGCGGCGACCGCTCGATGCTCGCCTGGACCTCCCAGGGCTCCCTGCCGCCGAAGGGAAGGCCGCCCTCGACCATCTCGTACAGCGTGACCCCCAGGGCCCACAGGTCCGAGGCGGGGCTGGGGCCGCTGAAGAACAGTTCGGGCGCCTGGTACGGGGGCGTGCCGATGACGCTGCCCGACCGGGTCAGCGGGGTGGCCCCCTCGAACGTCGCGATCCCGAAGTCCACCAGGATCACCTGCCCGTCGTCCCGGACCAGCACGTTGCCCGGCTTCACGTCGCGGTGGAGGACCGACGCCGCGTGCACCGCCCGCAGCCCCTGGAGGATCTGGTGGCCGATGTCCGCCGCCCTCGGCACGGCGAGCACCCTCTGCTCGTACAGCAGGTCCGCCAACGACGCGGCGTCGAGCAGCTTCATCACGATCCAGACCTGGGTGTCGGTCTCGATCTGGTCGTGGACCGTCACCACGTTCGGATGCTCGATCTTGGCTATGGCCTCCGCCTCCCGGCGCGCCCGCTGCATCGCCGAGGCCTGGGAGCCTGCGGCCACGGCGTTCCGGTCGAGCAGGCCCTTGACGGCGACGAACCGGCGCAGCCGCCGGTCGTATGCCTTCCACACCTCGCCCATGCCGCCGCTGCCGATCGGCTCCACCAGTTCGTAGCGGTCCTCGATCACCGCGTGCGGGCGCGCGGGCGCCGACGGGGTCTCCTGGGACGGTGCCGTGGGCCAGTGCTGAGCCGCCCCGGAGCCCGCCTGGCGCGGCGTGCTGCCCGTCCACGGCCCGCCGGAGCCACCTCCGGACCCGGCCCTGTCTTCCCCTTGCATGCGCCCCCCTCGCAACTGGATGCAGACCACAGTAGATGCTCGGTCCGCAGCGCGCGCAGAGCATGGAGATGTGGCGGTGGCGAACAGTGCGCCCCCGCGTGACGAGCCCCAAGGGCCCGACGTCCGCGGCTCGTTGGGGCGTCGTCCCGGTCAGTGGGCCGGTGAGGGCTCCGGGGCCTGGATGCGGCGGCGGCGACGGCGCTTGAGCAGGGCCCACGGCCCCCGGGGGCCGGACGGCATAGCCGCCGTGACCTCCGTGCCACCCTCCGCGGCGGCCTGCGCCGCCGCGCGGGCCACCGGCAGGAAGCCCTCGTCCCGCGAGACGTCCGGGTGCTCCTCCTCCGGCCACACCCCGAGCGCCGCGCAGAGCGTGGGAAGGACCGCCATGGCCGCGGTCGCGTACCCCTCGGCCGAGGGGTGGTAGTTGTCGGGACCGAACAGTTCCCGGGGGTTCGCCGCGAACTCGGGGCCGAGCAGATCACCGAGGGAGACGGTCCGCCCGCCCTGCTCGACCACGCCGATCGTCTGCGCCGCGGCCAGCTGCCGCGAGACCCGGCGGGCCAGCCACCGTAGGGGCTGGTAGACGTTCTCGACGGTACTGAGGTCGGGGCACGTACCCACCACGACCTCCGCCCCGGCGGTCCGCAGCCGCCGCACGGCCGCGGCGAGGTACCGCACGGAGCGGGTCGCCGGCATCCGGTGCGTCACGTCGTTGGCACCGATCATGATCACGCAGACGTCCGGCACCCAGGACGGGTCCGAGAGGATCAGCGTCACCTGCCGGTCCAGGTCGTCGGACTGGGCGCCGGGCAGCGCCACGTTCCGCAGGTCGACGGGCCGCTCGGCGACCGCCGCGAGCCCGGAGGCGAGCAGCGCCGCGGGGGTCTGCCTGGCCCGGTGCACACCCTGCCCCGCGGCCGTGGAGTCACCGAGCATGGCGAACCGCAGCGGCTCCGAGCTGGGGGGACGCTCCGTGTCGTCGGGGAACGCCCGGCCGTAGCGGCCGTCCGCCCGCGGTGGATCGGCGTGCGCCCCGCCTCCCACGTACCGCTTCGCGAGCTGCACCTCGGCGAACACCACGCCCACCGCGGCGGCGCCGAGCAGCCCGATGCCCCCGCCGCCGTAGGCCGCGCCCGCCGCGATCCGTCGTGCCACCCTCGCCCTCGACATGCCCCGCAGCCACCTCCTCGTCGCCGATTCGCCCGTACATCCACTCATTGCCCCGTAAGCACGGTCGGCCAATCGCGAGCGGAGGTGAACGGATGAGGCGGACCCTTAGGCTGACGGCACCAAACCCGTCGCACTACATCGCAGCCCGGAGACAACGGTGCAATTCCACGATTCGATGATCAGCCTCGTCGGCAACACCCCGCTGGTGAAGCTCAACAACGTGACCGCGGGCATCCAGGCGACTGTCCTGGCCAAGGTCGAGTACTTCAACCCCGGCGGCTCCGTGAAGGACCGCATCGCGCTGCGCATGATCGAGGCGGCCGAGCAGAGCGGGGAGCTGAGGCCCGGCGGCACCATCGTCGAGCCGACGTCCGGCAACACCGGGGTCGGCCTCGCCATCGTGGCCCAGCAGAAGGGTTACAAGTGCATCTTCGTCTGCCCGGACAAGGTGTCGCTCGACAAGATCAACGTGCTGCGCGCGTACGGCGCCGACGTCGTCGTCTGCCCCACCGCCGTCGACCCCGAGCACCCGGACTCGTACTACAACGTCTCCGACCGCCTCGTGCGCGAGACGCCGGGCGCCTGGAAGCCCGACCAGTACAGCAACCCGAACAACCCGCTCTCCCACTACCACTCCACGGGCCCCGAGCTCTGGGAGCAGACGGACGGGAGGATCACCCACTTCGTGGCGGGCATCGGCACCGGCGGCACCATCTCCGGTACCGGCGGCTACCTGAAGAAGGTCTCCGAGGGCGCGGTCACCGTCGTCGGCGCCGACCCCGAGGGGTCCGTGTACTCCGGCGGCTCCGGGCGGCCCTACCTCGTCGAGGGCGTCGGCGAGGACTTCTGGCCGACGGCGTACGACCGCGATGTCACCGACGAGATCATCGCGGTGTCCGACAAGGACTCCTTCCAGATGACGCGGCGCCTGGCCAAGGAGGAGGGGCTGCTCGTCGGCGGCTCCTGCGGCATGGCGGTCGTGGCGGCACTGCGGGTCGCGGAGCGGCTCGGCCCCGACGACGTCGTGGTCGTGCTGCTCCCGGACTCCGGGCGCGGCTACATGAGCAAGATCTTCAGCGACGAGTGGATGAACGACTACGGCTTCCTTGAGCAGGCCGGCGACGCGCCCCGCGTCGGTGACGTGCTGCGCCGCAAGGAGGGCGGCGCGCTGCCGTCGCTGGTGCACATGCACCCCGAGGAGACGGTCGGCGAGGCCATCGACGTGCTGCGCGAGTACGGCGTCTCCCAGATGCCGATCGTGAAGCCCGGCGCCGGCCACCCCGACGTGATGGCCGCGGAGGTCATCGGCTCGGTCGTGGAGCGGGAGCTGCTCGACGCCCTGTTCGCGCAGCGCGCCTCGCTCTCCGACCCGCTGGAGAAGCACATGTCGGACCCGCTGCCGCAGGTCGGCTCCGGTGAGCCCGTGGCCGACCTGATGTCGGTGCTCGGCGGCGCGGACGCGGCGATCGTCCTGGTCGAGGGCAAGCCGACCGGCGTCGTCAGCCGCCAGGACCTGCTCGCCTTCCTCGCGGAGCAGCAGAAGTAGCGGCCCCGGGCCGGGGGCCGGACACCGGACTTCGCGGAAGCGGTACGAGCACGTCATGTGGACGCAGCACCCGCTTAACACGGCTCCGGCATATTGGTGGAGGTCGGCGTCAGGAACTCCGGAGCGGCTCCCGGACCTCCACGGACGCCGGGGCGCGGCCCGGCCTGACCCGGCGCGCGCCCCCCGCGGGGACCGCCGTCGTCCCGCCCCCTGGTCCACCCGGGGGTGCGGCGGTCCCCGCGGACGGCTCTACAGGGTGTGCGTGAACGTGTCCGCCGCCCGGCGCGGCGCCGGCGGGAAGCCGGTCTCGGCGTGGCCCAGCCGGCTGACGAAGACGGTGCGTCCCGGCAGCCCCAGGCAGGACTGGAGCCGCTCGCGCAGGTCCTCGTGCTGGAGGACGATGCTGATGGGGTGCAGCGCGAGGCCGTGCCGCGTGGCCGTCAGCCAGTAGTCGGCGAGCCGTGCGCCGGCGCGCAGGACGTCCGCGGCTCCCGGCGAGGCCGACGCCAGGCCCATGGCGACCACGGCGGGAGTGGGCCGGATCGCCGCGGCCATCCGGGAGGCCAGGACCCGCGGATAGCCCACGTGCCGGAGGACCCGCATGGTGGCGGGGCGCAGCGCGGCGCGCAGGGCCGCGGCCCGCAGCGGGTGCAGGGGCCCGAACAACTGGCTCAGGGCGAAGCCGTCGCCGCGCCGCTCGGCCTCGGCGCGGGTGGGGCGGATGTACGCGTGCGTCTCGCGCCAGGCCGCGGGGTGGCCGAAGTCCCGGCCCGCGTGCCGCGCGACGAAGGACACGAAGCGGTCGAGGTCGGACCGCGCGGTGAGGTGCCTGATGTCGACGTCGGCCTCGGCGGCGAGCCCCGGCGCCGGCTTGAGCAGCTGTTCGAGGACGTCGGCCGGCACGGCACGGTCCTGGTAGGGCCCGCGGTTGGTCCTGCGGACCGCGGTGAGCTGCTGGTACTCCGTCAGGCTGCCCTCGGGCATGCCCGCGTAGCGGAGTTCCAGGACGGCGAGGAGGGACCAGTCGGGGCGCCAGCCCGCGTCGCGCAGCGCGCGCACCGGGGCGGGGACGCTGCGGTGGGCCCAGCCGCCGGGCTCGTCGGTGAGCGCCGCGCGTTCCAGCCACCACCCCTGGCAGGCCAGGGACCGGGTCAGGAGCTGGGTGAAGGCGCCGCAGCTCAGCTGCATCTCCAGTTCGTGCGCGGCCAGCGAGTCGAGCTGCCTGCCGCGGTCGAGGACGACGGCGACGTACTCGCTGTCCGCGCGCGCGGGACCGCCGTCCGGTCGGCGCAGCAGCCGGACGGCGCTCGCGCGGGCGTCCGCGCCGCTCAGCCTGAGCAGCGCCCAGGGCTGGCAGTTGTGCGAGGACGGGGCGAGCCGCGCGGTCCCGGCGGCGGTCCGCAGGGCGCGGCCGAAATCGCTGCAGGTGACCAGGGTGCGGGACGGGATGGGTTCTGCGGGGACCACGGGGAGTCCTATCTCCAGGTGACGGCCAGTGCGTAGGTGCCCAGCTGCCGCGCCCAGCCGTGGGCCGGCAGGGCGTCGGCCCCGGGGGCGTGGCGGAGGAGCGCCGCGCCGGGGGTCCAGTGGAAGGTGCCGTCGGGCCGCCAGTCGGTGATCCGGGTCTGGTGCAGCGCGCCCGGCCCCGCGACGCCGGTGCACTTGACCACCGCCTCCCGGCAGGCCCAGCGCAGCGGCAGCGGCATCGCGGCCACCCGGCGCAGTCCGGCCGGGGCGCGGCCGGTGGCGGGCACGTCGAGGAGCCGGGCCAGGTGCGGTCCGACGGGGCGCCCCTCCAGGTCGATGCCGAGCGGCTGGGCGCCGCTGACGGCGATCGCGAAGTCGAGGGAGTGGGAGAGCCCGATGTGCACGGGTTCGCGGACGTAGGGCTTCCCGGCGCGCGGACCCTCGGGCACCGCGTGGACGACGATGTCCCGCGGGTCGGGCCCGCCGGCGCCCGCGTCCGGGGCGCCGGGCCCGCCGCCGAGCAGCTGTGCCGTGACCGCGTGCTTCACGGCGAGCCGCCCCGCGAGCCACTCCGTCCGCCGCTTCGGCAGGGCGAACCCGCGCAGCCTCGCGAGTTCGTCCGGGTGCAGCCGGGTCTCGGCGAGGTGGTCCCGCGCCGGTGCCCCGAGGCTCCGCAGCCAGGCGATGGAGACCACGGCGAAGGTGAGCGGGCCCGGGGTGCGGTGGACGAGCAGGGGGCGTTGGGGCGTGAGGCGCAGCCGGTGTTCGAGACCGGTGAGGAGCGCGTGGCGCCCGCCGGGCGCGGCCGGCGGGCGCGGGCCGCCGACGCGCGCCCGCGGTGCCGGCCGGGAGGGGTCCGGCGGGGCCGTCGGGAGGGCGGGCACCGCTCAGTTCCCGGCTTCCGTGTCCGGCGCCGCGCCGGGGGCTTCGGCGGGCCGGACGACCTCGACGAGACCGGCGTCGCCGTCGACGACGACCATGTCGCCGGTGTTGACGCGCTGGGTGGCGTACTTGCAGTTCACCACCGACGGCAGCCCGAACTCGCGGGACACGATCGAACTGTGCGACAGCATCGACCCGATGTCGGTGACCACGCCGCCCGCGATCGCGAACAGCGGCGTCCAGGACGCGTCGGTGAAGCGGGCCACCAGGATCTCGCCGGGCTGGAACTCGTCGGCCTGCCAGGCCAGGTCCTCGATGATCCTGGCCCGCCCGACGATCCGCCCCGGGCTGGAGCCGAGCCCTTCGAGGCGGGCGCCGTCGTCCGGCGCGCGCAGCGTCTGCGTCACGTCGTACTCGCCGACGAACGTCAGCGGCGGCTCGGGCAGCCGGTTGTGGTACTCGTGCGTGCGCCTGCGCTCCACCAGCTTGGCCTGCGGGAAGACGTCGGCGGCCGGGCGGTCGCCCGCGAGGTAGGTGCGGATGTCCTCGAAGTCGAGGTAGGCGACCTCGTCGAGGGAGCGCAGGACGCCCTCGTCGACCAGCCTGCGGCCCACCTCGTAGACGGCGGTGCGCACCAGCCAGACCGAGGTGACCATCGCCATCCGGGTGATCTCCCGCAGCTCGCTGCAGGTGGCGAAGAGCGACATGATCTTCCGCAGGACGGCCCGCTTCACGGCGGGCAGCTCGCGCAGCACGGCCTCGGCCTCGCGGGCGGCGGAGTCGTCGCCGCGCAGCAGGCCGTCGATGGAGAAGCGCTCGTCCTGCGCGTAGCGGCGGACCATCTGGAAGACGTACGAGGGGTCGTCCACCCAGCGCGGGTTGGTCAGCTCCATCTCCTGGCGGCCACGCGTGCCGTTGGTGCGCATGAACCGCGCGACGTGGGAGTCCCAGAAGGCGCGGCCCTCGTCGGTGGCGCGCAGCGCCGGCTCGATCTCCGCCGGCGGCGTCTCCATGATGGTCCGCAGCACCTCGGGGCGGCGCCGTGCGGCCTGCGCCAGCTCCCACAGCTCGCGGGCGGACTCGACGGTCCGCAGGTTGGACATGTCCGTCTTGATGCGGTTCTGCAGGTTGGTGCCCTTGTCGCCGAGCCACTGGGCGCACAGGTCGGAGAAGGCGCTGTAGAAGGCGAACGCGTTGATGTAGTACGGCATGTAGCCGACGTTCATCGCCTCGCAGTACGCCAGGTACCTGCGGAACTCCGTGCCCAGCTCCGCGCGGCTGAGCGTGCTCAGGTCGATGGCGCGCGCCCGGTCGTACGCGCGGTGCCGGGACGCGGCCATCCGCTGGGCGCGCCGGCGCATCCGGGCCAGTTCCCCGGCGAAGCTGCGGGCCCAGTGCCCGGCGGCGGCCACGCTCCGCGCGCCGCTGGTGAACTGCCCGAACGGCGACCGGTAGGAGGGCATGTCCACCTCCTCGCTGGCGAAGCGCTCGGTGAAGACGGCGGCGTCCTTGGTCGGCGGGCTCTGGGTGAGGACGTGCGCGGTGTAGGAGACGTTCAGGTACACGTGGCCCTGGAGGTAGCCCATGTGCAGGTCCATGTCCCCGTGGTCGCGGGTGCCGATGGACCGGACGCAGCCGCCGTGGATGTGCTGCTGGTAGTAGCGGGCGAAGCTCAGCCCGAGCGGTGTCATCGCCCCGACGAAGATCTCGCCGATGTCCATGCGGGACCACATGGTGTTCTGCCTGACGTGGTCGGGCACGTCCTTGATGTACGGGCTGTGCCGGGTGTCCGGCTGCGGCCTGGTCGTGATCGGCCGGGTCTGGAGCAGTGAGACGCGGCCGTCCTTGAGCACCCACTCGATGTCCTGCTCGGCCCCGTAGCTGTCGCGCACCTGCACGGCGAGGCGGGCGAGTTCGCCGAGCTGCTCGCTGGTGAGGCTGGCCCGGTCGCGGCGGGCCGGGTCCACCTTGACCAGGGCGACCCGGCCAGGCTCCACGGCGGCGCACTGGGTGACCTTGTACCGCACGCGCTTCTCGACGACCTCCAGGGTGCGGTCGTCCACCACGAACAGGTCGCTGGAGACCTTGCCGGAGACCAGGCCCTCGCCGAGGCCCCAGCAGGACTCCACGACCATGCGGTGCGGCCGGCCGCCCATCGGGTCGATGGTGAACAGCACGCCGCTGACGTCCGCGTGGACCATCTCCTGCACGACGACGGCCATCGAGCCGACGGAGGCGGGGTCGTCCCGGTAGACGGTGGCGCGGTCCGACCACAGGGAGGCCCAGCACTCCTTCACCGCGTGCAGCACCGCCTCGTCGCCGCCGACGTCGAGGACCGTGTCGTGCTGGCCCGCGAACGACTGGGCCGCCGAGTCCTCCTTGCTCGCCGACGACCGCACGGCGACACGGGGCCTGCCGAGTGCCGCGTACGCGTCAAGGATCAGCCGGGCGATCGGCTCCGGCAGCTCTCGGGCGGCGATCTCCTTGCGTATCGGGGTGTCGCCGGTGCGCAGCTCCTCGGCGAGCCCGGTCTCGTCGAGGAAGCGCCGGAAGAGGTCGGTGGTGAGGCAGAAGGCGGGCGGGACCGGCACGCCCGCGTCGATCATCTCGCCGAGCCGCGCGGCCTTGCCGCCCAGCTGCTCGGCGGCGACCGGGGCGCCCGAGCCGAGGGTGACGACGTAGCGGTCGTCCCGTCCGGGGCTCTCCGTGGTCGGTGTGCCGTCGGTTGCGGTCATACGGGTCCTCCTGAAGGGGCCGGTACGGGTGGCGTGGTCAGGCGTTGGTGCCGACGAAGGCGCGGAACTGCTCGCCGGGGACGATGCGGTGCGCCTCCACATCGGTGAACCCGGCCTTGACCAGCTGCTGCACGAGTTCGTCCGCCACCGGCAGCGGCCCGCCGAAGTCGGCGAACTCGAACCACAGACCGAGGACTTCGAGGCTCGGGCCGCCGCCCTGGCACGAGGTGGTCAGGAGCAGCCGGCCGCCGGGGGCCAGGGCCTCGCGGGCGCGGGCGAGGATCTCCACCCGGTCGGCCTCGGGGAAGTAGTAGATGTTGTTGTGCAGGGTCACCAGGTCGTAGCGCTCGTCGAGGGCGAGGGTGCGCAGGTCGCCCTGGCGGGTGGTGACCCGCTCCGTGAGGCCCCAGCGGTCCATGTTCCGCGCGGCCTCGTCGGCGACCTCGGGCTGGAGGTCGACGGCGAGGGCGGTGAGCCGCGGGTTGAGGGCGGCGGCGTGCCGCACGTACACGCCGCTGCCGCAGCCGATCTCCAGGAGCCGGACGGGACTCTCGCGGTCGAGGACGCGGGAGACGGCCTCCTCGATGAAGGGCTGCACCACCAGCGAGGAGCGGGCGATCACCGAACCGTCCTGGTCGCCGAGGCCGAACGAGCGGCCCTCGCGCACCATCCGCGGGGCGTCGAGCAGCACCGGCAGGTGGAAGCGGACGACCTCTTCGAGCGCGCCGGCGGCGGCGTCGTTCTCGACCCGGGCGAGCCGCTTGGCCGACCGGCTCCGCAGGGCGTACGTGCCGTTCCTGCGCTGGAGCTGGCCGAGTTTCACCCCGGCGTCGAGCCAGCGCGCGAGCCGGCGCGTGTCGTCCTTGGCGCCGAGGGAGGCGGCCAGGGTGTGCACGTCGGCGGGGCCTTCGGCGAGCCCGCGCAGGACGCCGCTGCTCGCGGCGCCGGTCAGGAAGGCGGCCCGGTAGACGGGGGTGACGAGCTTGCCGGAGAGCGAGAGGAGCAGCCTGATCTGCGGGGAGCGCAGCAGCCGCACGACGGTCGCCGCGGTCGTCAGGGGCGAGGCGGTGCGACGGTGTCCGTTCGAAGTCATGAGTCCCTCGGTGGTGTGCGGTCCTGGCCGGTGCGGGCGTGGGCGCGGGTGAGCCCCGCGCACCAGTCGCGCAGCTCGCGCAGGAGAAGCTCCTGAGCCGGGTCGTCGAGCAGGTAGAAGTGGCCGCCGGGCGCCTCGCGGCGGACGAAGCCGCCGGTGGTGTACGTGCGCCAGGAATCGGCCTGGGCGGGGCGGGCCAGCGGGTCGTCGCGTCCGGCCAGCACGGTCAGCGGCACGTCCAGCGGCTCCCTGGGCCGCCACCGGTAGTCGTCGCAGGCCCGCAGGTCGGCGCGGAGCGCGGGCAGCCTGCGGTGCCAGAACGCCCGGCGCACCCCCGCCCGCCCGGCGCCGAGACCGCCGAGGCCGCCGAGGAGCGCCAGCAGTTCCTCCTCGGGCAGGGTGCTGTCCTCGCGGTCGCCGTACTGGTGCGGGGCCCTGCTGCCGGAGAGGAAGAGGCCGAGCGGCCCCGGCAGGCCGCGTTCCCGCAGGGTGCAGGCCACCTCGTAGGCGAGCAGGGCGCCCATGCTGTGGCCGAAGAACGCGAGAGCCCCGTCGTCCGGCCGGCCGGCCAGGGCGTCGGTGACCGCGTCGGCCAGCGGGCCCATCGCGGTGAACGGCTCCTCGGCCAGGCGCAGCCCCCGGCCGGGCAGGAGCAGCGGCGCCACGCGGACGCCGTCGCCGAGCCGGCCGCTCCAGCGCCGGTGGAGGGAGGGCGTGCCGCCCGCGTAGGGGAAGCACACCAGTGTGAGGGCGGCCGGTGCGGGGGCCGGGTCGGTCCCCGGCGGGAACCAGGGCCCGGCGGCACGGGCGTCCGGTGGGGTGCAAAGGGGCGGTTCGGGCAGTGGCACGGCGTCCTCGGTGGGTGTGCGGTCCGGCGGGAACCCGGGCTGGGCGGCGGTGGTCAGGACGGCGGTTCCGCCGCGCCCAGGGCGAGCGCGCGGTAGTCGGTCTTGCCGTTGGCGTTGCGCGGCAGCCGGGCGAGGCGGGTCGCGGAGTGCGGCAGCATGTACGGCGGCAGGAGCGCCTTGCAGTGCTGCTTGAGCTGGAGCAGGTTCGGCGGCTTCGCTCCCTCGCGCGGGACGTAGTACACGGCGATCCCGGTCCTGCCGCCGGTCTCGGCGGTGATCACCGCGGCGTCCGCGACGGCCGGGTGGCGCAGGACGGCCGCCTCGACCTCGCCCAGTTCGACGCGGTAGCCGGAGAGCTTGACCATGCGGTCCTTGCGGCCCCGGTAGACCAGGCGCCCCTCCTCCACCGTCACCAGGTCGCCGGTGCGGTGGCGGCCCGAGCGGTGGTCGGCGGCGGCCGGCTCGTGCTCGCGGCCCCAGTAGCCGGGGGTCACGCACTCGCCGCTGACGACGAGTTCGCCGGGGTCGCCCGGGGCGTCGACGGCGTCGCCGTGCTCGTCCTCCACCCGGACGTGGGCGCCCTTGATCGGGGTGCCGATCGGCAGCGGGTGCTCGCGCTCCAGGTCGGCGGGGGTGGCACGGTGGTAGGTGCAGACGTTGGTCTCGGTGGGCCCGTAGAGGTTGTACAGCGCGGTGTCCGGCGGCAGGACGCCGCGCAGGGCGCGCAGTTGCCCGATGGGGAAGACCTCACCGGCGAAGAGCACGTACCGCAGTGAGCGGGTCTCCGCCGGGGTCAGCGCCCCGGACGCGGTGAGCAGGTGCAGGATCGAGGGCACCGAGTACCAGACCGTGACGCCGTGGCCGCGGATGCCGGCGGCGAGCGCGGAGACGTCCTTGGCCGCGGCGTCGGGGACGACCCAGAGCGTGGCCCGCGCGGCGAGGGCGGTGAAGAGGTCGAAGGTGCTGAGGTCGAAGTTGAACGAGGCGTGGTTGGCGAAGACGTCGTCGGGGCCCACCTCGAACTCCTCAAGGGCCCAGCCCACGAAGTTGGCGAGGTTGCGGTGGGAGATCTTCACGCCCTTGGGCGTCCCGGTGGAGCCCGAGGTGTAGAGGAGGGCGGCCAGGTCGTCCGGCGTCCGTCCGCGGCCCGCGGGCCGGTCCGGGGCGTCGGCGGTGAACGCGGACCAGGAGTGGACGGCCACCGTCGCCGGTACTCGTACGGGGTCGCCGGGGCCGTCCGCCGGGTCGGTGAGGACGACGGTGCGCAGCGAGGCGGGCAGCTCCGCGCCGGCCAGTCGCCCGAGCCGCCCGTGGTCGGTGAAGAGCACGGTCGGCGCGGCGTCACCGAGGATCGTCGTCACCCGGCCCGCGGGCTGGGCGCCGTCCAGCGGCACGTACACGCATCCGGCCTCCAGGGCGGCGAGGACCGCCGTCACGTAGCGCGTGCCCTTGCCGAGCCAGACGGCGACGCGTTCGCCCGGCCCCGCGGTCACCTGGCCGAGCCGCCCGGCGAGGGCGTCCACGCGACGCGTCAGCTCCGCGTACGGGACGGGGTCGTCGCCGGTGAGCGCGGTGCGGGCGAGTTCGGCACCGGTCAGGCCGCGCGGCAGCCGGATCACGGAGATGTCCCCCTTCCTCACGGCCGCCCCCTCACCGCTCGGACCGGGGCAGCACCCCGGTCTCCCGGCCGGCCTCGGCGAAGATCCCGGCCGCCTCCTGGAGGTCGGCCGCCGTGTGCTCGCTGGTGACGCTGATCCGCAGCCGCGCGTCGCCCAGCGGTACGCCGGGGAAGACCACGGTCTGGCAGAACAGG
The DNA here is from genome assembly GCF_040654435.1 of Streptomyces sp. NPDC050703. Classification (NCBI taxonomy): domain Bacteria; kingdom Bacillati; phylum Actinomycetota; class Actinomycetes; order Kitasatosporales; family Streptomycetaceae; genus Streptomyces; species Streptomyces sp. NPDC050703. The sequence continues at coordinate 100,147 of NZ_JBFAHX010000024.1, read as the reverse complement.
CCGCGGGCCCGTACGGCGCGGCCCATCTCCATCGCGGTGCGCTCGTCGCCGATGACGATCGGCAGGATGGCGCTCTCGGACCGCTCCAGGTCGAAGCCGGCGTCGAGGAGCGCGGACCGCAGGGTGCGGATGTTGTCCCAGAGGCGGGTGAGCCGCTGCGGCTCGGACTCCATGACGTCGATGGAGGCGATCAGGCCGGCCGCGGTGCCGGGCGGGATGTTCGCCGCGAAGACGTAGGAGTTGGCGTAGAAGCGCAGGTAGTCGATGACGTCCTGGTCGCCGACGACGAAGCCGCCCAGGCCGGCGAGGGCCTTGCTCATCGTGCCGAGCTCCAGGTCGACCTGGCCCTTGAGCCCGAAGTGCTCGGCGGTGCCGGTGCCGTGCTCGCCGAGGACGCCCGTGGCGTGCGCGTCGTCGATCAGCACCCGGGCGTCGTACTCGCGGGCGAGGCGGACGATCTCGGGCAGGTCGCAGATGTCGCCGTGCATGCTGAACACGCCGTCGGCCACGATGAGCTTGCCCATGACCTCGCCGCGGCAGCGCTGGAGCACCCGCTCCAGGTCGGCCATGTCGTTGTGCCGGTAGATCTTGCGGACGGCGCCGGAGAGCTTGCAGCCGTCGACGATGCTCATGTGGTTGAGCCGGTCGACGATGGCCGCGTCGTAGCTCTTCACCAGGCCGGAGATGACGCCGAGGTTGGCCGAGTAGCCGCCGGGGAAGACCGCGCACGCCTCCCTGCCCTTGAGGCGGGCGAGGCGGCGCTCCAGCTCGCGGTGGAGCTCGTTGGTGCCGCCGATGATGCGGGAGCCGGTGTGGGTGGCGCCGAAGGTGCGGGTGGCGTCGCAGACCGCCTCGACGACCTTCGGGTGCCCGGCGAGACCGAGGTAGTCGTTGGAGGCGAACATCAGGAACTCGCGCTCCCGGCCCTCCAGGTCGTCGTACATGACCGCGCGGCTGCCGCTCCTCGCGCGGTGCGGCATCCCGTACCAGTAGAGCCTGTCCTGCTCGCGTCGGGCGCGGTAGGCGCGGAAGGACCGGGCCTTGGCGAACAGGTCGGTGTCGCGCTCCTCCATGAAGTCCTTCATGGAGCGGCTGTCCCAGTCGTCGGCGCCCGTGCCCGCCGCCGCCCGGTCCGCGGCCGGCGCGGGGACGGCGCCGCCGTCCAGCGGCCGGAGCGCCGCGAGTTCGGCGTGCAGCTTGCGCAAGGTGGTCGCCTGGACGCCGTCGGTCGCGTCCTGCGGGATGCCGACGGCATCCGCGGTGTCCGCGATGATCGACGTCAGGACGACGGAGTCGATGCCGAGCTCGCTCTCGAAGTCGGCGTCGAGGCCCAGTTGGTGGCGCTGGTAGTGGGTGTGCCGCATGGCCGTGCCGACGAGGGTCTCCAGCAGCTCCGGCGTGCCGTCGGCGGGCCCGGGGGCCGCGTCGAGCGCCGCCGTCACGTCCGCCACGAGGTCGCGCAGGGTCTCCGGCGCGGAGTCCAGCTCGCGGGGGAGCCCGAAGTGCTCGGTCAGGGCCACCAGGATCGACTCCAGGACGACGGAGTCGATGCCGAGTTCGCCCTCCAGGTCGCTCTCCGGCCGCAGCCGCGCGGTGTCGTACAGCGTGCGGGACGCCACGATCTCGACGACCTGGCGGTGGATGGGCGAGGGGTCCTCGGACGTCTGGGCCGGCTCGTTCATCGGGCACCCTCCTTCTCGTTCTGGATGCGGTCGACCAGCGCGGCGATGGCGCCGACCGTCTGGAAGTTCCCGGGCGCGACCTCGTGCAGCGGCACCGTGATACGGAATTCGCTCTGGAGGAAATGCACCAGGTCGAATATCCCGGCGGAGTCGATGATGCTCAATTCGGTGAGAGGTGTCTCGCTGTCCAGCCCTTCGGTGTCACCGTCAAGCCAGGCCGTCGCAATGTAATCGATGATCGACTGCTCAGTAATCATGGCCGCCTTAACTTGTTTTCGGCAGAATGCCGAGCCGGGACAACTGTCGCAGATGCGACTTGCATCCTGCTGAGATCCGGATGTGAAACCGCTGGCGCAGGTGTCGTTGCTGGTCAGGCCGGTCTTCGAGATTGTCGCTGGTCGGGCCCGCCGAGCCGGGCAGGCCGGAAACAATGCCAGGGACAAAGGCGTGGAATTCTGTGGTAAGTTTCCACGGAATTTCGCCATCCTGCCGTTACGACGGAATGTGGAGTTGCCTGTCATGCACTCCGAAGACGCAACCTGCGATCAGCGGGAGAACATCGGGAACGAGCGTACGGCGATCATCGGAATCGCCGCGCTCACTCCTCGGGTCATGGGAGTCGATGCCTATTGGGAATACGTGAGGAACGCATCCGGGGCCCCGCGGTCCCCGGCCCGCTGGGCGCCGGACGAGCCGGCGGTCGACGTGGCCCGCTTCGGCATCCCGCCGGTGCAGGCGCGGTCCATGGCCCGGTTGCAGCCGCTGATGCTGGAGGCCGCCGACCAGTGTCTGCGGGACGCGGGCGCGGGGTCCGGCGGCCCCGACGACCGCACCGACGTCGTCGTGGGCACCTGCTTCGGCCTCGACCGGCAGTACGCCAACGCCCTGCGGATCGCGGGCAGCGCCTACGCCCGCGAGGTGGAGCGCGCCGCCCTCGCCACCGGCCTGCCCGAGGCCGTGGAGAACGCGGGCCAGGCCGCCGAGGAGCTGCGCGGCCTGCTCCAGCGCACCCTCGGCGCGTCCCCGCACGACCGGGTCGGCGAGATGGCCAGCACCATCCCGGCCCGGATCGCCTCGGCGTTCGGCCTGCGCGGACGCACGCTCGCCGTCGAGGCGGCCGACGCCACCGCGTTCGTCGCCCTCGCCCAGGCGCTCGGCCCGCTGCGCGCCGGACTCGCCGAGCGCGCCCTCGTCCTCACCGGACAGCTGCACGAGAGCGAGGTGCTGACCTCGCTGCTGCGGGCCAAGGGCCTGCTGCCGTCGCCGGGACCCGCGGACCGGGGCGAACCGGTCGAAGGCGTCGGCGCGGTGCTGCTCAAGCCGCTCGCCGCCGCCGAGCGGGACGGCGACCGGATCTACGCCACGATCGCCGACTGCCGCGTCCGGCACCACGGCACGCCGGGCCGCTTCCGCCACGAGACCTCCGTCGAGCGCCGCCGCGACCTCGTCCGCGCCGCCCACCGCGCCGTCGGAGCGAAGCCGGGCGGCGTGCGCTACGTCGAGCGCACCGGGACCGCCGCCGGGGCCGAGGCCGAGAGCGCGGAACTCGCGGCGCTCGCCGCCGAGTCGGCCGGCGCCGAGCCGCCGGTGATCGGCGCCGCCCGCGACCGGACCGGGCACACCTTCGCCCACGCGGGCATCGCCGCCCTCACCACGGCGGCGCTCGCGCTGCACCACCGCACGCTGCCCGCGCACCGCACGGCGGCGGGAACCGCCCCCGCGGCCCCCTGGACGGCACCCGCCGACGGCACGCCCCGCAGGGCCGCGGTCAGCGGGGCCTCGCTCACCGGCACGCTCGGCCACCTGATCCTCGAAGAACACCGGCCCGAAGCCGCGCCCGCCCCGGAGCCGGCACCCGCGGCCGTGCCGCGCGCCGCCCGGCTCCCGGAACCCGTCGCCGTGGTGGCCTACGGCGGGCGCTTCGCCGACGCCGAGGACGCCGACGCCTACTGGCGGCTGATGCTGAGCGGCGAGGACCGGCTGCGCCCCGTCCCCGCCGACCGCCTCGACCGCGAACTCCACCACGCCCCGGGCGCCCTGAGCCTCAACCGCAGCTACACCGACCTCGGCGGCTGGGCCGACGTCCCGCAGTCCCCGCCGCCCGGCGCGGACATACCACCCGAGCGGTACGCCGCGCTCGACGCCGCCCAGCGCATGGCCCTGGCCGTCGCCGACGAGGTCTTCGGCCGGTACGGCGGGCGCCCGCTCACCGGACGCGGGATGCTCGCCGTCGCCGGGAACCTCGGCCTGGCCAACGACCGCCGCGCCCACGTGGACCGGAGCCTCGGCGAACTGGAGGACGCCGTACGCGATCTGACCGCGCTCAAGGGGCTCTCCGCGGCCGAGGTCGAAGGGCTCATCGGCACCGCGCGCCAGGCGTACGGGCCCCCGGCCGAGCCGACCGCGGACACCCTCGACGGAGCCCTGGCCAGCGGTACGGCGGCGCTCATCGCCGGGGCGTACGGCCTCGACGCCGTGCCGTTCGCGGTGGAGGCGGCCTGCGCGTCCTCGCTGGCGGCCCTGGACACGGCGCTGACCGCGCTGCGCGCGGGCACCGTCGACTACGCCCTGGCCGGCGGCGTCGAACTGCCCTGCTCCGCGCGGGACATGGTGCTGTGCTCGGCCCTCGGGCTGCTCTCGCACAGCCGCATCACGCCCTTCGGCGCCGGGGCCGACGGCTTCACGCCCGGCGACGGCTGCGCGCTGTTCCTGCTCAAGCGGCGCTCGGACGCCGTGCGGGACGGCGACGACATCGTCGCCCTGCTCACCGGCTCCGGCGCCTCCAACGACGCCAAGTCACTGATCGCCCCCGACGCCGACGGCCAGGTCAGGGCCATGCGCCAGGCGTTCACCCAGGTCGCCCACGGACCGGCCGACGTGGACTACCTGGAGGCACACGGCACCGGCACCAGGGTCGGCGACCGCGTGGAGATCACCGCCACCGGACGGGTCTACGGCGGCACCGCCCGCCCGAGGCCGCTGGAGATCGGCTCCGCCAAGGGCTTCGTCGGCCACACCTTCGCCGCCGCGGGCGGCGCGGGGCTGCTGCGCACGCTGCTCGCCCTGCGCGCCCGGACACTGCCGCCCCACACCCACCTGGAGCGGCTCGACCCGGCGCTCGGCCTCGACGACCTGCCCGCCGTGATCGGCACCCGCCCGCGGCCGTGGCCCGCCGCTCCCGGTGCCCCGCGCCGGGCCGCGGTCAGCTCGTTCGGCACCGGCGGCATCAACTACCACCTGCTGGTCGAGGAGGACCACCCCCGATGAACCCGCTGATCAGCTTCACCTTCGACCGGGACACCGAGGAGATGTGCGCGACGCTCACGGACTTCGCCGAGCAGCGGCTCGGGGCGCCGGAGCGGTTCGACGCCGCGGACTTCCGCCGCCGCTGGCTGCTGGCCGGGCGGCAGGGCGTGACCGGCACCTGCGTGCCCGACGAGTTCGGCGGCTCGGGCCTCGACGCGGTCACCGCCACCGCGCTGATGGAGGCGCTCGGCAGGGGCTGCCGCGACACCGGCTTCGCCTTCTCCGTCGCCGCCCACCTCTACGCCTGCCTGATGCCCGTCGTCGAGTTCGGCACGACCGAGCAGAAGAAGCGGTGGCTGCCCGCGCTCGCCTCCGGTGAGCGGATCGCCGCCCACGGCATCACCGAGCCGGACGCCGGCTCCGACGCGCTCAGCCTGCGCACGCGGGCCGTCCGCGACGGCGACGGCTACGTCCTCACCGGCGCCAAGTGCTTCACCACCAACGCACCGGTCGCCGACGTCTTCCTCGTCCAGGCGGTCACCGACCCCGCCGGCGGCTACTTCGGCGTCACCTCCTTCCTGGTGGAGGCCGGAGCACCCGGCCTCACCGTCGGCCGCCCGTACGACAAGGTGGGGCTGCGCGGCTCACCGATGGCCGACGTGCACCTGGACGGGGTGTTCGTACCGGCCGACCAGGTCCTCGGCGCCGAGGGCGGCGGCGCGGCCGTCTTCACGTCCTCGATGCGCTGGGAGCGCACCTGCCTGTTCGCCGCCTACCTCGGCGCCATGAAGCGCCTCCTCGACTCCACCGTGGAGTACGTCAGGGAGCGCGAGCAGTTCGGGACGCCCATCGGCTCGTTCCAGGCGGTCAGCCACCGCATCGTCGACATGACCCTGCGCTACGAGTCGGCGCGCCTGATGCTCTTCCGCGCCGCCGTCGGCCTCGACGAGGGCAGCCACGACGAGGTGGGCCCCGCGCTCGCCAAGCTCGCCGTGAGCGAGGCGGCCGTGCAGCTCGGCCTCGACGCCGTGCAGCTGCGCGGCGGCCTCGGGATCGTCGACGGCGAGGCGGAGACGTTCCTGCGCGACGCGCTGCCGTCCCGGATCTTCTCCGGCACCAACGAGATCCAGAAGAACAACATCGCCCGCGCGATGGGCCTCGGCCGCGCGCCGCACCGCCGGCGCGCCTCCCGCTGACCCCGCCGCCCGTACCCGCCAACCCGTACCCGTACCGCCCGCATCCGGAGGACCCGTGGAGTACATCGTGCACCGCATCAAGCTCCGCCCCGGCGTCGACCCGCAGCGCTTCGAGAGCTGGGTCCGCGACGTCGACTACGCCACCTGCGCCGAGCTGCCGAGCGTCGGCACGTTCAGCGTCCAGCGCGCCTCGACCGACCCCGAAGCGCCCTTCCATTACTTCGAGATCATCGGCGTGCACGACCGCGACGCCTTCGCACGGGACATTAAGCTGGACGCCTTCCACGGCCTGGAGGAGGTCTTCGGCACCATGGCCGTCGTCGTCGACGAGATCGCGGGGACGCGCGTCGGTTCCGGCTACTCCCGGCGGTCCTCCTGGTAGGTCCCGGCACACCGCACGGAGGGGCCCCGGCCGCGAGATCGCGGCCGGGGCCCCTCCGTGTTCCCTCCCCGCCGTCAGGCCCTGCTCAGGAGCAGCACCGCGTTCTGCCCGCCGAACCCGAAGGAGTTGCTGACCACCGTGGACAGCGGACCCTCGCGGCCCTCCTTGCGTACGACGTCCAGGTCGATCTCCGGGTCCTGGCTCTCCAGGTTCGCCGTCGGCGGTACGAAGGAGTGCTCAAGGGACAGCGCGGCCGCCGCCGCCTCGATGGCCCCGGCCGCGCCCAGCGTGTGCCCGAGCACGCCCTTGACCGACGTCACCGGCGGCTGGTGCGGGAAGACCCGGCGGATCAGCCTGGCCTCCGCCGCGTCGTTCAGCGGCGTGGAGGTGCCGTGGGCGTTGACGTGGGCGACCTCCCGCGGCGCCACCCCGGCGTCGCGCAGCGCCGCGCGCACCGCCAGCTCCGCGCCCCTGCCCTCGGGGTCGGGCGCCGTCGGGTTGTGCGCGTCGGCCGACGCCCCGTAACCGCTCACCAGGGCCCGCACACGGGCCCCGCGGGCCCTCGCGTCCCCGGGGCGCTCCAGGACGAGCACGGCCGCGCCCTCCGCGAGGACGAAGCCGTCCCGGTGGACGTCGAACGGCCGGGAGGCGACCGCCGGGTCGGCGGAGTGCCGGGACAGCGCCCCCATCCTCGCGAACCCGCCGGCGATGGAAGGCACCACGCACGCCTCCGTGCCGCCGGTGAGCACCACGTCGCAGGCGCCGCTGCGGAGCAGGTCGCGGGCGGTGCCGATGGCGGTGGTCCCCGAGGCGCAGGCCGTCGCCGTGACGAGGTTCGGGCCCATCGCCCCGTACTCCATGGCGATGTGCCCCGCCGACATGTTGCAGACCAGCATGGGGATCAGCATCGGCGAGACGCTCTCGGGGCCGTGTTCGAGGAGCTTGCGGTGCTGGGTCTCCCAGGTGGCCGCGCCGCCCAGGCCGACCCCGAGCACCACACCGACCCGGGCCCCGTCCCACGTGGCGGGGTCGAGCCCGGAGTCGGCCAGCGCCTCCGCGGCGGCTGCGAGCGCGAGCTGGTTGTGCCGGTCGAGCCGCCACGCCTTGCGGCGCCCGATGGCCGCCACCGGGTCGAAGTCCGGCACCCGCGCGCCGAACCCGACCTCGCCGCCCTCCAGCGCGGCCACGGGGCCCGCGCAGGTGGCCTCGGCGGCACAGAGCCGCTCCCAGGTGGGTGAGGCTCCGATGCCGGCGGGCGTCACCATCCCCAGGCCGGTGACGGCGGCGTCGAAGCGGCCCTCACCGGCCGCCATCAGACCTCCACCAGCTTGGCCTCGATGACCTTGGCGACGTGCGCCATCGAGTCCTCGGCACGCAGCTCGTCGTCGCCGATCGGCACGCCGAACTCCTGCTGGGCCGCCATCGTCAGCTCGACCAGGGCGAGCGAGTCCAGCTCCAGGTCCATGAAGGTGGTGCTCTCGGAGACTTCGCCGGCCTCGGCGCCGAAGCCCGTCACCAAGAGGTCGACGAAGCGTGCGTACACGTCACTCATGGGGTTCTCCGTAGGGTAAGTGGGTTCTTGCGTCAGGCAGGTTGTACGTCGGGCCAGGTCAGGGCGGTCGCGCCCCAGGTGAGCCCGCCGCCGAAGGCGGTCAGTACGGTCCGGTGGCCGGGCAGCAGCCGTCGCGCGGCCACCGCGTCGGCGAGCGCGAGCGGCAGGGAGGCGGCGGCCGTGTTGCCGACCCGGTCCAGGTGGACGGGGCAGCGCTCGCGCGGCAGCCCGAGCCGGTCGGCGACCGCGTACAGGATGCGGAGGTTGGCCTGGTGCGCGACGAGCCGGTCGATGGAGTCCGCCGTCCAGCCCGACTCCTCGGCGACCTGCCGGGAGCTCTGCGACATCCGCTCCACCGCGCCGCGGAAGACGGCCTTGCCGTTCATCCGGAAGTACGGGTCGGCGTCGGCGGCGGTCTCCCGGCGGAACGGCTCCCGCGACCCGCCGGAGCGCACCGAGATCAGCTCCTCGCCCGAACCGTCGCTGGCGAGCAGCACGGGCCCGAGCGCACCCGGCTCGTCCGGCCCGCCGGGGCGGAGCAGCACCGCGCCCGCCCCGTCGCCGAAGATGGCGCGGGCCGACCGGTCGCCGGGGTCGAGGATGCTGGAGTAGGTGTCCGCCCCGATCACCAGGACGCGGTCGGCCGTGCCCGCCGCGATGAGACCGCGGGCGGTGGCCAGCGCGTACAGGAAGCCGGTGCACACCGCGGAGACGTCGAAGGCGGGCACGGGGCCGAGGCCGAGCCGGGCGGCGACCAGGGGCGCGGTGGCCGGGCAGAGCCGGTCGGGCGTGGTGGTGGCGAGCACCACCGCGTCCGCGTGCGCCACACCGGCGGACTTCAGCGCCCGCCCGCCCGCCTCGACGGCCATGTCGGAGGTGGCGACACCGGGTTCGGCGATGTGGCGCCGTCCGATGCCGGTTCTGCTGCGTATCCAGTCGTCGGTGGTGTCCAGCTCCCTGCCGAGGTCGTCGTTGGTGACGACCCCGGCGGGCAGCCAGGTGCCCAGACCGGCGACGACCGAGGTCCGGACCATCGCCGCCGTCCCCGCGGTCAGGCCGCGCCCGCGGGCGCGGGCCCGGCGAGCGAGGCCAGCCGGCCGGCGAGCCGGCTGTCGCCGACGACCTCGGCGTCCGGGAAGAGGCCGAGGACGATCAGGCCGATGGTCTCCTTGACGACCCGCTCGGCGACCGGGTCGAGGATGCCGGTCAGGCTGGGGATGCCGAAGTCGAAGTCGGTGGTGAAGTCGAGCCGGGCGCCCTCGTCCGTCGCCACGACGCGCCACCGGCCGGAGAAGGACTCGAAGTCCCCGTCGGTCTGCGCGAAGTCGATGGTGCGGGCCTCCTCGTCGGCCCGGTCGGTCTCCGTCCAGCGGAGGACTCCGTTGCGGAAGTAGACCTCCCAGTCGCTGCCGCCCTCGTGCGGCTCGACCGAGCGCACCGCGGGCGCCAGGTCGGGGAACCGGCCGAAGTCGCGGACCGCGGTGAACACGGTGCCGGGGTCGCTGCCGGGCAGGTCGATCGCAAGCTGCACGCTACGCATGGGTTCTGCCGCCTAGTGAGTCGGTGTGGAAGGGAGGTACTGCGCCGCCTGCGCACGGCACGCCCGGTCGAACGCCTCGCAGAGGAACGCGACGTCGGAGGGCGTGAGCACGGCCGGGGGAGTGAAGCGCAGCACCATGTGGGAGTTGAGCGAGTGGTTGGCGATGACGCCCTGTTCGAGCAGTTCGATCAGCAGCTCGCCGGCGAGGCCCGGTTCGGTGAACTCCACGCCGATGAGCAGCCCCTGCCCGCGCACCTCGCGGACCGCGGGGCCGAAGTGGCGTTCGGCGATGGCGCGCAGCTCGGTGAGCAGCTGGGTGCCGAGCACCCGGGCCCGGTCGACCAGGCCGTCGTCCTCGATGGCCTCAAGGGCTCCGCGCACCGCGGCCATCGCGAGCGGCGAGCCGGAGAAGGTGGAGGTGTGCAGGTAGGGGTCCTTGTCGAGGACGGAGAACACCTCGGGCGTGGCGACCAGCGCGGAGACGGGCATGACGCCGCCGCCGAGCGCCTTGCCGGTGAGCAGGATGTCGGGGACGACGCCCGCCAGGTCGGCGCCCCACCAGGCGCCCAGGCGGCCGAGGCCGGTCTGGATCTCGTCGAGGACAAGCAGTGCGCCATGGGTGTCGCAGGCCCGGCGCACCTCGCGCAGGTAGCCCTCCGGCGGGATGATCACCCCGGCCTCGCCCTGGACCGGCTCGATGACCACGCACGCCTCGCCCGGCATGGTCGCCAGCAGCCGGTCGAGGGCCGCGGCGTCGCCGTAGGGGACGTGGTCGACGCCCGGCAGGAGCGGACGGAAGGGGTCCTGGAAGGTGTCCTTGCCGGTGAGGCTGAGCGCGCCCATGGTCTTGCCGTGGTAGCCGCCCCCGGTGGCCACGAGACGGGTGCGGCCCTGGGCGCGGGCGACCTTGACCGCGGCTTCCACGGCCTCGGCGCCGCTGTTGGCGAAGTGCACGCGTTCCAGGCCGGGCGGGGCGAAGTCGACGAGGGCGTCCGCGGCGTAGGCGGCCTGCGGTTCGAGGAAGAGGCGGGTGGCGACGGGGTGGCGGCCGAGCTGCTCGGTGACGCGGGCGAGGACGGCCGGGTGCCGGGCGCCGGTGATGAAGACGCCGTAGCCGCCGCAGTTGAGGAACCGGCGGTCGTCCTCGCCGGTGACCCAGGCGCCCTCCGAGGCCAGTTCGACGTGGCGGCCGAAGAGTTCGCCGAGCGTGGCGCGGCCCTTGTTCATCCGCGTCCGGTAGAGCTCGATCAGGGTGTCCGCGTCGGTGGCCTCGACGGCCGCGCCCGGTGTTTCGACTGTGGTCATGGTTCCCTCGGTGGTCGCGCGGAAGGGCAGGTTGTGGCGGATGTCCCGCAGGGCCGTCTGGAGGGTCGCGGCGAACAGCTGGGGCAGGTGCCCGCCGGACACGTCAGCCGAACAGCTCACGCCAGGCGCCGAAGACCGCCTCGCGGGGCCGTGATCCCTCGCTGAAGCTGACGCCCTGGACGTGCGAGGTGCGCAGGATCGGGTAGTTGGCCTCGCCGAAGACACCGCCGGTCAGGCCGGTGCCGCCGTGGGTGGGCAGGCAGGGCAGGAAGCCGATGTGCGAGTCGTTGACCTTGAGGAGGCCGCCGCCGGTGACGCGGTCGGTGAAGTGGGTGACGACCCGTTCGTCCCGCGCCCAGAGGGAGTTCCGCAGCCCGTAGTCGTTGCTCTCCACGAAGGCGACGAAGCGGTCGAGCAGGGTCTCGTCGTCGGCGGGTTCGGCGACGACGACCGGCAGGAGCGGGAAGAACGTCTCGTGGCGCACGGCGTCGAGCTCCCTGGCGTGCGCGAGGCCGCGGACGAGCAGGACCGTCGGCTCCAGGAAGATGCCGTGCGGGTCGCGGGTGCCGTCGAGCCGCATCGCGTGGCCGCCGGTGAGGAGTTCGGCGCCATTGTCCAGCGCCTGCTCCAGGCAGGTGAAGAACTTCTCGTTGCGCAGGACGGGGGTGAGGAGCACCTCGGGGTCCTGCGGCCGGCCGGGGCGGATCTCCCGTACGCGCCGCACCAGTTCCCCGGTGAGGCGGTCGGCGACGTCCGGGTGGACGACGACCTGGTTGGGGATCATGCAGAGCTGGCCCGAGCCGTAGAAGCTCTCGGTCAGCGCCTCGGCGGCCAGTTCGACGTCGGCGTCCTTCCAGACCGTCACGACGTCGTTGCCGGCGAGCTCCAGGATCGGCTTCTTGCCGGCGGCGACGCAGCGCTGCTCGAAGCGGACGCCGTTCTCGCTGCTGCCGAAGTAGATGATGTCGTCGACCTCGGGGCTGTCCAGCCAGACGGAGAGCATCGGTGCCGGATCGCCGCAGACGGCGTTGAGCACACCGCCGGGGGCGCCGAGCTCGTCGAGGACGGGCGCGACGATCTCCTGGAGGACGTACATCACGCCGAGGGGGCCGCTGCGGGGCGCGCGGACGACGAGCGCGTTGCCCGCCATGATCGAGGTGGCGCCCAGCATCGCGCTGGACAGCGGGGCGTTCTGCGGCGGGTTCAGGCAGACCACGCCGTCCGGCCTGCGGCGGACCTGGAGGCGCCGCTCGCCGTGCCGGAACTCCTGGAGCATCTGCGAGCGGTAGAACGCGGTGGACCGCGGCCCGAAGATCTCCAGCATCCCGGAGACCTGCCAGCGGGCCAGCGGCAGCGGGTGCCCCTCGGCGACCAGGACGTCGGCTATCTGCTCGGCGTTCTCGGCGATCCGCCCGTGCAGCAGCTCGGCGAAGCGGTCGACGCGTGTCCGGAGCGGTACCGCGCCCCACTCGGGCGCCGCCGACGCGGCGGCCTTCACCGCCAGTTCGACGGTGTCCCTGTCGGCCTTGGCGACCCGGCCCACCACGGTGTCCGGAAGCTCGCCGGGGGTGTCTTCCGGCCGCCCCTGCTCCAGGCGGCGCTTGAGGCGGAGAGTGGCGAATACGTCGTCGAGCAGGGCGTTGGAGTCCACCACGTAGACCCACTCACCGCTCTCTCTCCGCTCGCCGTTCACGTAGGAGTAGTAGGTGCGCAGGTCCTGATGGGGGATCGAACGGGACAGCTGACCAGTGCCCACACTGACTCCATTTCGTCTGCGGACATCGAGCGAGTCGAGTCTGTGGAAGGGATGCATACAAGACCTTTCCAGGGCTTCCTGAGAATGCACTGAAACCTGACTGAAGCGGTGTTTTTCCGGGAGGAACGCACGCCGAACAACCGGCCGTCGCCTGTCCGGATATCACCGGGTGAGGCGTTACGGCCGGTTTCGAGGGGTGACAGAGAGGGACGTCCCCACTATGGTTAGTCAGGTGACTAATAGGAGGGGACGCCCGAGGGGTCGGGGGTGGTGTGAGCGAGGCGTCAGCGACCGGCGAGGATCAGGCTCGGTTCCTGTTTGAGGATCTCCGCGAGCCTGCTGCGCATGCCGGGCCCCGGTTCGAGGCCGAGGTCGTTGCTGAGGTGCTCGCGGACCCGGTAGTAGACGTTGATGGCGTCCGCCTGCCGGCCGGAGCGGTAGAGGGCCAGCATCAGCTGCTCGCAGAAGCGCTCCCGCAAGGGGTGGCGGGTGAGCAACTGCTTGAGCTGCGGCACGACTTCACGGTGCAGGCCGAGGGCGAGCTGCGCCTCGATCAGCAGGTCCTTGGCCATCAGCTTGGTCTCGTTGAGATGCGCGCAGGCCGTCTGGCAGCTGATGCCCTGACCGGTGTCGGCGAGTGCGGGACCGCGCCACAGCCGCAGCGCGTCGTTGAGCACGGTGATCGCCCGCTCGGGGTCCTCGTGGAGGGTGCGGCTGCCCACCTGCTGCACGATCCGGGTGAACCGCAGGGCGTCCACGTCGTCGGCGTCGACGTCGAGCAGATAGCCCGAACCGGAGGTGCGCAGCAGGTCGCGGGCGCGAGTGCTGTCGGTCTGCTCCGCGAGGGAGCGGCGCAGCCTGGCGACGTGGCCCTGGAGTGAGTTGCCCGCCGAGCGCGGCGGATTGTCGCCCCACAGCTCGTCCAGGAGGTCGGCCGAGGAGATGACCTCGCCCGGATGCAGGGCGAGACTGGCGATGATGGTCCTTGGCTTCGCGCCCGGTATCTCTATCCCGGTCCCCTCGTGGGTGACACGCATCGGTCCCAAAACTTCGATCAGCATTCCGTTCCCCGTCTGCTCGAAATTGCCGTGCTCTGCTGGGCGTTCTGTGGGGTCGCCCGCCCGACCGACGGCCTGTCTGGGGGTGAAGGAAACAGGTGTCGGTGGCCCCCGTGGAAAAAGCTGTGACCAGGTGCCGCCCCGTGAGTGAATGAATGTCCGTACAGCGTCCGGCCGCCTTGCGGCGCACACGGGCGCCGCGCTTGTGCGTGCCCGCGACAATGGTCGCGTTCGCGTTACCGAGAGGTACGCGTACGCGCATTCGCGAATTGGTTGGAACTCGTATTAAAACACGGACTGATGGCTGAATCCAGTGGCCATATGCCCCGTGGGGGCTGGATTACTCCGGTCGCTCAAGTTGATTTATGAACCATCGCCGAGGCCCTGATCGCCGGCAATCCACGGCGAATTGACCGGCCCTCGCGGGTCGGGCGTTCCCGGCATATCGTTCCGGGAAAACGGGAAGTTCCGCTTCCGTGCATGGGCATTCTGTTTATCTCACTCGTCGGCCCGGTCACCGCTCCTGTCGACGGCCCGGTCGTAGGAGTCGTAGGACTGGACGGGCCGGCCGAGGCGCTCCGGCACGCCGTGGGCGAGGACCAGCTTCAGGAGCAGGACCGCCGGCAGCCAGTCGAGTCCGGGGGGCGCCTCGACGTAGGGCGCCACCATGATCCCGGCGACCACGACGCCGAGGGCGATCGGCCGCTTCAGGCGCTCGTCCGCCCGGTCGACGGCGACCGCGCCGGTCAGCGCCCACGCGTACCAGAGCAGCCCCCACCACCAGGTGCCGCCCGGTATCACCAGGGCGATGAGCACCGGCTGGAAGTGGGCCGCGGTGAAGCCCACCGGATGGTGGACGAAGTGGGCGAACGCCGAGTCGGTGTAGGTGAGGGGGGAGTGGTAGAAGAGCTTGGCGGTGTCCAGGCCGTTGGCGACGACACCGCCGGCCAGGTCGTGGACGAGCAGGATGCCGATGAGCCACTGCCACCAGGTCCAGCCGAGGCCGTGGCCTCCGACGAGGAGCGCGCCGATGCCGAAGACCGAGACCGCGTAGGCGAGTCCCTTCTCGCCGCGCGTCGCGCCGGCGCCGAAGGCCCAACTCGTCTTGGCCGCTTCCACTGTGCATCCTTCCTGGCGGGCAGGGGGAACGTACGGAGGAGACGGCGACCCGGCCGGGGGTGGTCCGGGCCGCCGAGACTGCGCGGTCAGGGGGACGCTTCCCCCGTGGGGCCGGGAGCCGGGCCGCCCGGCAGGAACTGCGAGAGCGCCGAGAGCGCCTCGCCGTTGTCGAGGTCCGGGTCGAGCATCCGGTGCAGCAGCATGCCGTCGAGCAGGGCGATCAGCACGGTCTCGCTGCCGTCGGGCGCGGAGGGGTGCACCTTCTTGATCCAGGTGCGCAGCCCGGCCCTCGTCTCCGTGAGCGCCTCACGGAGCGCCTCGCCGAGCAGCGGCTCGCGGGCCGCGCCCGCGATGACCTCCACGGTGAGCCGGGCGGTCCTGCTGTCGTGCGGGGCGGCGAGCAGCTCGATCAGCCTGGCGTGCGCCTGCTCGACCGTCGTGGTGCTGCTGAGCGCCAGGGTCACCGGGTCGAAGACCTCCGCGCCGACCCGGCGGGCGATGGCGATCTTCAGGTTGGGCAGGCCGCCCCAGTAGTAGTGGATCAGACCGAGGTTGGCGTTGGCGCGCTCGGCGACGGACCGGGTGGTGACGCCGGGCCACCCGCTCTCCGCGAGCAGTTCCACGCCGGCGTCGACCAGCTGATCACGTCGACGCTGCCCTCGCGGCGAAGTTGGCCGATCGACTAAATTAGTCATGTGAGCAACCTATCGTCACGCCGCCGGTTTGTCACCTTCACCCATCGCCCCAGGTCGGGGCGGTCGAGCCCGCGACGACCCCGGCGGCCGCGCCCGTCGCCGCCCCGGGCCGCCCGCGGCCCGCCCCCGGCCGGTATCCGCGGGGGTGCCGGCGAAAGCGGTGAAACTTTCTCCCCCGCTCTGACCGGGGAAATCACCGTGAATTCCCCCGAACCGCCTTGACACTCGCCACCGGTCGGCTATTACATGCAGCTCCCGGACGGCCATCTCCGTCATCTCTGTGCCTGTCGACGGCATTCCGCGGCGAATCGACGTCTCTTCGCCCCCGCCCCGCTCCCGCAAACAAACGGAGTTCCCCTATGCTTTCGCGACTGGCGTCGCTGGCAGTCCACCGGCGCCGTCTTGTGCTCATCCTGTCCGCCCTGGGATTCGTGCTGATCGCCGTCGTCTCCGGGCCGGTGATGACCTCGCTGTCCGCGGGCGGTTTCGACGACCCGGATTCCGAATCGGCCGCCGCCTCCGACATCCTTGAGGACCGCTTCGACGCGGGCGACGCCAACTTCATCCTCCTCGTCGAGCCCGACAAGGCGCTCGACGACCCGCAGACCCGCCGGGACGGTGAGCGGCTCACCAGGAAGCTCGCCGCTCAGGACGGTGTCGAGTCCGTCGACTCCTACTTCGCGGGACGGGGCGGTCAGCCCGCGGAGGAGCTGGTCTCGGAGAAGGGCGACCAGGCCCTGATCGTGGCCCGGCTCGTCGGCGACGACGACGAACAGGCGGAGACGGCCGAGGAGATCGTGCCCGAGGTCACGGGCGACCAGGGCAGCCTCGCCGTGAAGTCCGGCGGCTACGCGGAGTTCAACCGGCAGGCCAACGAGAAGGTCGAGAAGGACCTCCTGCTCGCCGAGTCGATCGCCGTCCCGATCACTTTGCTCCTGCTCATCCTGGTCTTCCGCTCGGGCGCCGCCGCGCTGCTCCCGCTCGCGGTCGCCGGGGTGTCGGTCGTGGGCTCGCTGGCCGCCCTGGTGGTGATCGCCCAGTTCACCTCGGTGTCGGTCTTCGCCACCAACCTCACCACCGCGCTCGGCCTCGGCCTGGCCATCGACTACTCCCTCTTCATCGTCAGCCGCTACCGCGAGGAACTCGCCAAGGGCTGCGACCTGGAGGAGGCGCTGCGCCGCTCGCTGAACACCGCGGGCCGCACCGTCTTCTTCTCCTCGCTCACGGTGCTGCTCTCGCTCTGCGCGCTGCTCGTCTTCCCGCTCTTCTACCTGACCTCGTTCGCCTACGCGGGCATCGGCGTCGTCATCTTCGCGATGCTCGGCTCGCTGGTGGTGCTGCCGGCGCTGCTGTCCCTGCTCGGCCCCCGCATCGACAAGTACGACCTGCTCGCCCTGGTCCGCCGGGGCCGGCCGCGGACGGAGGGGCCGCGCTCGGACGGCTTCTGGTACCGGCTCGCCACCTTCGTGATGCGCAGGCCCGTCCCGGTGCTCACCGTGGTGCTCATCGGCCTCGCCGTCATCGTGGCGCCGTTCGGCAGCGCCTCGTACGGGCTGCCCGACGACCGCTCGCTCTCCAAGGACGCCGAGGCCGCGCAGGTCGGCGACGCCCTGCGCGAGGACTTCCCCGCGCTGGCCGGGCAGGGGCTCCAGATCGTGCTCGACGGCGCCAAGCCGCCGTCCGGTGAACTGGCCGCGTACGCCGCCGAGGTGTCACGGGTCGACGGCATCGAGCGGGTCGACTCCTCGGCGGGCGTCTTCCAGGACGGCGAGCGCGTCGCCGGCGCCCCGCCCGGCGCCGCGGACGTCTTCGACGCCGACGACGCGACCTGGCTGTCCCTGCAGAGCGTCACCGAGGCGTACTCCGACGACGGCCAGGACATGGTGGCCGACGTGCGCGGGGTCTCCCCGCCGGACGGCACCGAGTCCAAGGTCGGCGGCATGGCCGCTGCCTACACCGACACCCTCGACGGCCTCTGGGACGCGCTGCCCTACGCCGTGCTGATCATCGCCGTGCTCACCTTCGTGCTGCTCTTCCTCTTCACCGGCAGCCTGCTCGTGCCGGCGAAGGCGATCATCATGAACCTGCTGAGCCTGACCGCCACCTTCGGCGCGATGGTCTTCATCTTCCAGGAGGGCCATCTCACGTTCCTCGCCGGTGACTTCACGGTGACGGGGCAGATCGACGTCACCATGCCGATCCTCATGTTCTGCGTGATCTTCGGGCTCTCGATGGACTACGAGGTGTTCCTGCTCTCCCGGATCAAGGAGGAGTACGACCGCACGGGCGACAACACCCTGGCGGTGGCCCACGGCATCCAGAGCACGGGACGGCTGATCACCGCCGCGGCCGGGCTCATGGCGATCTTCTTCGTCGCGCTCGTCTTCACCAGCTTCACGCCGGTGAAGATCCTCGGCCTCGGCACGGCGCTCGCGATCGTCATGGACGCGCTGATCATCCGCGGTCTGCTCGTGCCCGCGTTCATGCGGCTCGCGGGCCGGGCCAACTGGTGGGCGCCGGGACCGCTGCGCCGCTTCCACCAGAGGTACGGCTTCCACCACGAGGTCCCCGCCGCGCCCGCGGCCGGCGGCCCCGCGGCCGTACCGGCGCAGGCCGCGGAGGAAGGCGTCCCGGGACACACCGGGGCGGCCAGGTGAACCCCGCGCCGCCGCACCCGCCTCACCGGGTGCGGCGGCGCGACGGACTCAGTCGTCCCACTCCGGGCCGCGCTCCTTGCGGCGCTCCCCGAAGACCGCCCCGCGGGCCGCCTGCGCGATGTTGACGGCGACGATGCCCGCCCACGTGGTGAGCAGGCCGGGCATTCCGGCGTTGACCACCCCGATCGCGGAGAGCGGCACCGCCAGGATCAGCGAGATCACGCCGAAGCCGAAGCGGTCGCCCCAGGAGTCGGTCACCGGGCTCGGCGAGCGGGCCCCGCGGGCGACGACCATCTGCTGCTCGGCCATGTGACGGCGGAGCCGGCGGTCGATCGTGCCGTCCAGGCGCTGCTCGACCTTCCCGAGGAAGGAGTCGACCAGGGCGGAGTCGTACTCTTCGCCGAGTTCTCTGCGGGCGTGCAGAGTGGCGTCGAGTTCCTTCTTGAGTTCGGCGTCACGGGCTTCCATACCGCTTCACGTTACGGTGCGGGGGCCGTGCCCGCGGTGGGGCTAACCCCCCTCTCCGACCGGGGCCCATCCCCAGGGACGGCCGGGTTCCGCCGGGCCGTCGCCCAGTACAGCACCGCGGGCACCGCGAGGCCCACGATCCACGAGATGTCGGCGCCGCCCAGCGGTCCGACGAGCGGGCCCGTGTAGAAGTGCGTGGCGAGGAACGGCAGCTGGGCGAGGACCCCGACGGCGTAGACGACGAGTGCGTCCCAGCGCCAGGTGCCGTAGCGGCCGTGCGGGTCGAAGAGGGCGGGGATGTCGTACCGCTCGCGTGAGATCAGGTAGTAGTCGACGAGGTTGATCGCCGACCAGGGCGTGAAGAAGGTCAGCAGGAACAGCAGGAAGTCCTTGAACGACGTCAGGAAGCTGTTTTTGCCGAGCAGTGCCACCGCCGTGCCCGCGACCATGATCAGCGCGATGTACGCGGCCCTGCCGCGCCGGGTCAGGACCTTCTGGCCGCGGAAGCCGCTGACGCTCGTGACCATCGACATGAAGCCGCCGTAGGTGTTGAGCACGTTGATGGTCAGCTTGCCCAGCGCGATCACGAAGTACAGGAACGAGGCGATCAGGCCGGTGCCGCCGAGGCCCACGACGTAGCCGACCTGGTGGGCCAGGAAGGCGTCGCCCGCGCTCGCCGCCACGAGCACCCCGAACGTCATCGACCACTGCGAGCCGATCACCGAGCCCGAGAGGGTCCACCAGAAGGTGGCCTTCGCCGACGTCGTGCGCGGCAGGTAGCGCGAGTAGTCCGCCACGTAGGGGCCGAAGGCGAGCTGCCAGGACGCCGAGAGCGACACGGCGAGCAGGAACACCGGCAGGTCGAAGTGGGCGTCGCCGAGCAGCGCGGAGAGGTCCACGCGGTCCAGGAGCCGCACCCCCAGGTAGCCGAAGGCCGCCGCGCAGACGACGCTCGCGACCCGGCCGAGCGCGTGGATGACGCGGTAGCCGACCGCCGCCATGACCGCCGTGACCACGGCGAAGAGCACGATGCCGGTGGTGTCGTCGGTGTGCGTCAGCTCGGCCGTGGCCTGTCCGGCGAGGACGCTGCCGCTCGCGAAGAACCCGACGTACATCAGGATGACGAGGAGCAGCGGGACGACCGCGCCCTTCACGCCGAACTGGGCCCGCGACTGGATCATCTGCGGCAGGCCGAGCCTCGGTCCCTGCGCCGAGTGCAGTGCCATCACCGCGCCGCCGAGGAGGTTGCCGAGCACCAGGCCGGCCAGCGACCACACCACGTCGCCGCCGAAGACGACGGCGAGCGCGCCCGTGACGACCGCGGTGATCTGGAGGTTGGCGCCGAGCCAGAGCGTGAACTGGCTGAACGCGGTGCCGTGCCGTTCGTCGTCGGGGACGACGTCGATGGAGCGCCGCTCCACCAGCTCTTCGGCTGCCATGCCGATCAACTCCCCTTGTCGCACTGCCTGTACGTACTGCCTGTACGTACTGCCTGTACGTACTGCCTGTACGTCCTGCCTGTCGTGCTGCCTGTTGTGCTCCCTCTTCGTGCTGCCCCTGGGTGCCGGCCGCCTACTTCTCCGTCAGCCCGTGCCGCCCCGCCCAGTCGTCGGCGACGTCCTTCGGGTCCTTCTTGTCCTTGTCCACCAGGCGGTTCAGCTCGGTGAGCTGCCCGGTGGTCAGGAGCGCGCCGAGCCGGGCGAGCGCCTTGCGCACCGTCGAGTCGGCCTTGCGGTCGGCGATGAGCGGCACGACGTGCTGGCCGGGGACGAGGTTCTTGGGGTCGGTGAGGACGACCCAGCCTTCGGCGGCGATGTCGGTGTCGGTGGTGAAGAGGTTCGCCACGTCGACGTCGCCCTTGCGCAGGGCGCCCTTCACCAGCGGCCCGGAGGAGTCCAGGGACTTGAACTCCTTGAACGTGACGCCGTACACGTCCTTGAGGCCGACCACGCCCACCGTGCGCTTCTTCACCTCGGGGGCGGCGCCGATGACCAGCTCGCCGTTGTGCTTCGCCAGGTCGGCGAGGGACGTGAGCCCGTACTCCTTCGCGGTGTCGCGCGTGACGACGAACGCGTCGGAGTCCTCGGCCCGCCCGTAGGGGAGGATCTGCAGGCCGCGCGGCAGGGCCATGGCGAGGGCGTTCTGCATCTCGCCCTCCTCGGTGGCCTCCGCCTCGGGGTCGAGGTAGTGCAGGAGGGCGCCCTGGTACTCGGGCAGCAGGTCGATGTCGCCGCCCTTGAGCGCGGGGATGAGGATCTCCCGCGTGCCGAGGTTGGGGCGGACGTCCGTCTTCACGCCCGCGGCCTCCAGGGCGGCGGCGTAGAGGTACCCGAGCACCTGGTTCTCGGTGAAGTTGGCGGTGCCGATGGTGACGCCGCCCTTGCTGGAGCCGCCGCCACCGCCGCCGGTGCCGCCGCCGTCCAGGGAGGTGATGCCGCCGCTGCACGCGGCGAGCGCGGGGACGGAGGCCGTGGCGAGGAGTCCGCCGAGGAGGGTTCTGCGGTTCATGGTGATCGCTCCTAGGCCCGCTGGGCCGGACGGTGGCGGAAGAGGGCGCGCTGGAGTCCAGCGAGCGCCAGGTCGAGTACGACGGCGACGACCGCCACGAGCACGGCACCGCCGAGCACCTGGACCAGGTCGCGCTGGGCGAGGCCGTCGAAGACGTACCGGCCGAGCCCGCCGAAGGAGACGTACGCGGAGATGGTCGCCGTCGCGACGACCTGGATCAGGGCGAGCCGCAGCCCGGTCATGACCAGCGGCAGCGCGAGCGGCAGTTCCACCCGGAAGAGGACCTGGTGGGCCCGCATGCCCTGGCCGCGCGCCGCGTCCTTCACGTCGCGGTCGACGGCGGTCATGCCGGCGTAGGTGTTGGTGACGATGGAGGGGACGGCGAGCGCGACGAGCGCGATGTAGACGGGCCACATGGACAGGCCGCTCACCAGGAAGACGAGCACGACGAGGCCGACGGTGGGCAGCGCCCGGCCGAAGGACGCGAGGTTGATCGCGACGAAGGCGCCGCGTCCCGTGTGGCCGATGAGCAGGCCGAGCGGCAGCGCGATGGCCGCCGCGACGAGCGTGGCGAGCAGCGAGTACTGGAGGTGCTCGGCGAGGCGGTGACCGATGCCGTCGGGCCCGGTCCACTGCTCGCCGCCGACCAGCCAGGCGCCGAGGTCCTTGAAGAGTTCGTACATGTCACGTGCTCCTCTGGCGGCGGGTCCAGGGCGTCAGGACGTACTGCACGGCGACGAGCAGCGCGTCCGCGACGAGTGCCAGGAGCAGGGTGAGGACGACGCCGACGATCACGGGGGTGGGGAAGTTGCGCTGGAACCCGTCGGTGAACAGCTGGCCGAGGCCGCCGTCGCCGATGTACGTCGCGACGGAGACGAGGGAGATCGACATGACCGTCGCGATCCGTACGCCCGCCATGATCACCGGAAGGGCGAGCGGGAGCTCGACGGTGAGCAGCGTCCGCAGGGGGCGTGTGCCCATGGCCTCGGCGGCTTCCTTCGTCCTGGCGGGGACGGAGTCCAGGCCGTCGACGGTGTTCCGGAGCAGCACGACGAGGGTGTAGATCGTCAGGCCGGTGACGGTGGTGGTCCTGGTGAGCCCGCTGACCGGCAGGAGCAGCACGAAGACGGCGATGGAGGGGACGGTGAAGAGGATGTTCGCCAGGCCGAGCAGCAGTCCGCGCAGCGGGCGCACGCGGTGCGCGAGGACGGCCAGCGGCAGGGAGATCACCAGGCCGAGCAGTACGGCGGAGAGGGCGGCCTGGAGGTGGGAGAGGGTCAGGGTGGTGAGCTCGTCGGTGTGGTCGCCGATCCACGACCAGTCGACGCTCATACCTGCCCCTCGACGTCCGTCGGCGGGTGCGGGCCGTCTTGGGTTGCTCGCGCAGTTCCCCGCGCCCCTGCGGAAGCGTCGTCATCCGGCGTCGAGCCGGCCCCGTCAGGGGCGCGGGGAACTGCGCGGTCAACCCCCACCGGCCCGCGGTTCCTCCGGTGGGCCGCGCCCGCGCCCCCGTGGATGTCGTCCCGCGACGACACTCCCGTCAGGCGCCCCTCCGCGTCCACGCGGGCCACGAGCCCCGTCGGGGACGACAGGGACTCGTCGAGGGCGGCGAGGAGCGAGTCGCCGTCCCGCAGCGGTCGTACGGGGACGTCCGCCGCGTCACCGTCCTTGTGCCGCCAGGACAGCGGCGCCCCCGCCGCGTCCAGCCGCAGCGTCCAGTCGCCGCCCTGCGGGGCCGGGCCCTGGGGGACCTCGGCCAGGGGGACGAGGGAGAGCAGCTTGAGGCCGCGTTCGGCGCCGAGGAAGTCCGCGACGAAGTCGTCGGCGGGGCGGGCGAGCAGTTCGGCGGGCGCGGCGCACTGCACGAGGTGGCCGCCGGTGCGGAAGACGGCTATGCGGTCGCCGAGGCGGACGGCCTCGTCGATGTCGTGCGTGACGAAAACGATGGTCTTGGACAGCTCCCGCTGGAGGCGGAGCAGTTCGTCCTGGAGCTGGGTGCGGACCACGGGGTCCACCGCGCCGAACGGCTCGTCCATGAGCAGCACCGGCGGGTCCGCCGCGAGGGCCCGCGCCACGCCGACGCGCTGCTGCTGGCCGCCGGAGAGCTGGTGCGGGTAGCGCTTCCCGGTGTCGGCGCCGAGGCCGACGGTCTCCAGGAGTTCCGCCGCCCGCGCTCTCGCCCTCCTGCGGCCCCAGCCGAGCAGCAGCGGCACGGTGGCGATGTTGTCGAGGACGGTGCGGTGGGGGAAGAGCCCGGACTGCTGGATGACGTAGCCGATGGAGCGGCGCAGGTCGGCCGCGTCCTGTTCGAGGACGTCACGGCCGCCGACCCGGATGGTGCCCGAGGTCGGGTCGACCATGCGGTTGATCATGCGGAGGGTCGTCGTCTTGCCGCAACCGGAAGATCCGACCAGGACGGTCACACCGCCTTCCGGCATGTCGAGCGTGAGGTCGTGGACCGCTGTCGTGCCGTTCGGGAAGCGTTTGTGGACCGTGTCGAACTGGATCATGAGGAGTCCCTTGCCCGGCTGTATATCGTCATGCAGAGTTCTCGCTGTCTGAATAAGTTGTCAATGGTTCGGCGCACATCGCTGGCAGCAAGTGGTCGCTGAGCAAGACGCGGCGTCCGATTGAGGAGGGAATACGAGTGAAGTCGTCTCGTATCGCGGACACGGCGAGCGACGACAGCGGAGCGGTCGTCGTCCTCGACAGCCGGGGAATGATGGTCGCAGACGTCGTACGCCTGGCCGAATCCGACGCGCGGCCCGTGCCGGCCACCGACGGCATGAAGCGCGCGGAGGAGTCCTGGAACGCCGCCCGCGAGATCGCCGCCTCGGGCCGCGTCTACGGCCGCTCCACCGGTGTCGGCGCCAACCGGAACGAGGACGTGCCCACCGGGGCCGCCGCCGACCACGGCCTGCGGCTGCTGCGCTCGCACGCCGGGGCCATCGGCGCCGAGCTGCCCGCCCGGCAGGTCCGTGCCATGCTCGCCGTCCGCGCCAACCAGCTCCTCGCGGGCGGTGCCGGGCTGCGCCCCGGCGTCGTCACCGCGCTGTGCCGGGCCCTGGAGACCGGCGCGTACCCGAGGGTCAACGAGTTCGGCTCGGTCGGCACCGGCGACATCGCCGCCCTCGCGCAGATGGGGCTCGCCCTCGCCGGCGAACACCCCTGGCGGGGGCCGGGCGCCGCCCCCGAGCCGCAGCCCCTGGACAACAACGACGCCCTCGCCCTGATCAGCAGCAACGCCCTCACCCTCGGCCAGTCCGCGCTCGCCCTGCACGAACTGCGGGGCCTGATCGGTGCCACCCAGGTGGTCGCCGCGCTCTCCCTGATGGCCGTCGACGGCTCCTACGAGGCGTACGCGCTCCCCGTCCACGAGGCGCGCCGCCACCCCGGCTCCTACGCGGTCGCCGAGCGTATGCGCCGGCTCCTCGGCGCCGCCGACCGCCCCACCCCGCCGCTCGGCCGCATCCAGGACCCCTACGGCTTCCGCTGCGTGCCGCAGATCCACGGCCCCGCCCACGACGCGGCGAACGCCCTGGAGGACGTCCTCACCGTCGAGATCAACGCGGCGGCCGAGAACCCGCTGATCTCACCCGAGGACATGGCGGCCTACCACCACGGCGGCTTCTACCTCGCCCAGCTCGCCCTGGCCCTCGACCACTTCCGGCTGGCGGTGACCCAGGCGGCCCGGCTCTCCACCTCCCGCCTCTCCACCCTCAACGAACCGGCCTTCACCCGCCTGCGGCCCTTCCTCGCCGACGGCGAGCCCGCCTCGTCGGGCGTGATGATCCTCGAATACGCGGCCGGAGCCGCCCTCGGCGACCTGCGCGCCTTCTCAGCCCCCGCCTCCCTCGGCCACGCGGTGCTCTCCCGCGGCGTCGAGGAGCAGGCCAGCTTCGCCTCGCTCGCCGCCCGCCAGACGCTGCGCGCCTGCGAGGCGTACCGCATGGTCGTCGGCTGCGAACTGGTCGCCGCCACACGGGCGTTGAGGCAGCGCGGCATACGGCTCGACCCCGGGACGCCGCTCGCGGCGGCCTTCGCGCTCGCCGACTCCGCGCTGGAGGCGGAGTGCGCCGACCGGCCGCTGACGGATGATGTGACGGCGGCGGCCGGGCTGCTCGACCGCTTCACCCGGCTCCGGGCGGAGTCCGGCGCCGGCACGAGTGCGGGAACAGACATGGTGAGGGGGACGGCATGAGCGACAGCCCTGCCGCGCGACTGCAAGTGCTCTTCGAGGGCCACCGGCTCACACCGACCCAGCGGCGCATCGCCCACTGCATGGTGCGCAGGGCCGCCGACGCGCCCTTCCTCTCCAGCGTCGAACTGGCCGAGCTCGCGGGGGTGAGCCAGCCCTCCGTCACCCGTTTCGCCGTGGCGCTCGGCTTCGACGGCTACCCGGCGCTGCGCAGGCACCTGCGGGACGTGGCGCCCGCCGAGTCCTCGGCCAAGGCCCTGGCGAACGAGTACCAGCAGGCGGTCGAGGCGGAGATCGAGAACCTCCGGCACCTCGCCGGGCTCCTCGCCGACCCCGCCCCCGTCGAGCGCGCGGGACGGCTCCTCGCCGCCTCGCGGCCGCTGCCGGTGCTCGGGCTGCGGGCGGCGGCCTCCCAGGCGTACGGCTTCTCCTACTTCGCCGCCAAGGTCCACCCCGACGTCCGGCTCCTCGACGAGGGCGGCACGATGCTCGCCGACCGAGTCGACGCCGCGGTCCGCGCGGGCGCCACCGCGCTCCTCTGCTTCGCCCTGCCCCGCCACCCCCGCGAGGTCGTCGACACCCTCGCCCACGCGCGCTCGGCGGGCCTCACCGTGGTGACGGTCGCCGACTCGGCGTTCGCCCCCGTGGCCGCCCACTCCGACCTGCTCCTGCCCGCGGCGGTCGGCACCGGCCTCGCCTTCGACACGGCCTGCGCCCCGATGCTGCTGGGCCGCGTCCTCCTTGAGGCCATGTGCGACGGCCTCCCGGACGCCCAGGCCCGCCTGGAGGAGTTCGACGTACGGGCGGCGGAGCGGGGCCTGTTCGTGGAGTAGCGGGACGGGGGGCGGGGCTCAGACCTCCAGGGCCGCCTCGATGCGCCGGAGCTGGTGGCGGGCCATGGCCAGGTTGGCGCGGTCCTTCGTGCGCAGCTTGGCGCGCACGGGTGGCGGGCGCCGCCGCCCGGAGAGGTCGCGCAGGCGCATGCGGGCGAGCGCGAGGTTGCCGGTGCGCCGGTCGAGCCAGAGGTAGAGGAACACGCTGCTGTCGAAGGTCGTCCCGACGAAGCGGATCAGGTGGAACCCGGCGCGCGTGGTGACCATCAGGTCCTCGACGGGCAGCTCCTCGCGGACCGCCCTCGGCGCCGGAGCGACGGACGCGGGCAGGGCGACGCGGGCAGGGCGGGCCCGGGGGACACGGACCCGGGGGACACGGGCGCCGCGGGGGCGAACGCTCCGTACTCGGCCGCCAACCGCGCCACCTCGGCGGTCTCCGCGGCGGTCGCCTCGTGGTCGCCGTTCGGGGAATCGCCGACCGAACCGAGGGCGAGCCCGCTGGTCCAGTCGACGATCGCCGCGCCGCGCGCACCGGGCAGTGCCATGGCTTCGGACAGACACTCGTCGATTCCGGGCACGCGGCCTCCCCTCCCCAGGGCGGAACCGGGTGGTCCCCCGGCCACCCGACCGGGCGCCGACCGCCGCCCGGTGGGAGGAAGGTACGCAGGAACCGTGGAGAGTCCACGGCGATGGGCACTTTCCAGGGGAACATGCCCGAGCCATGACGGGTTCGCGATGCCTGAGCGCCCCCTTCGGCGCACAACTGACCGATCGGGGGCCACGGTTGACCGCCGTTCACTCCTCGGCGCGCGCCCTGAGCACCACCTTGTTGACGGCCCAGAGGGCGATGCCGATGGCGATCAGCACCCCGGCGCGGATGTAGACCTCGGCGGGCCGGTCCGCCAGCGGGCTCGCGAGGACCAGGGCGGTGACGGCGCCCAGGACCGGCAGGGCGGTCGGCGTCCGGAAGTGCCGGTGCTCGACGCGGTCCCTGCGCAGCACGAGCACGGCCACGTTGACCACCGCGAAGACGCAGAGCAGCAGGAACGCCGTGGTGTCCCCGAGCCCCTCGATCTCGCCCGTCGAGACCAGGCCGACGGCGAGCAGCGAGACGAAGACGATGCCGGTGACGGGCGTGCGCCGCTTGGCGAGGACCCGGCCCATGGCGCGCGGCAGGATGCGTTCGTTGGCCATGCCGTAGCAGAGCCGCGAGGCCATCATGATGTTGATGAGCGCGGAGTTGGTGACCGCGAACAGCGCGATCAGCGCGAAGAGTTTGTGCGGGAAGTCGATGCCGCCCGCCTTGACGACCTCCAGCAGCGGCCCGCTCGACCCTTCGAGCGTCCTGTGGTCGACGAGCAGGGACGACACGAGGGCGACCAGGACGTAGATGGTGCCCGTCACGGCCACCCCGATGAAGATCGCGCGCGGGAAGGTGCGGACGGGGTCCTTGGTCTCCTCGGCCATGTTCACCGAGTCCTCGAAGCCGACGAAGGCGAAGAAGCCGAGGGCGGTGGCGCCGAGCACCCCGGTCAGCAGGGCGTACCCGGTGCCTCCCCCGGTGTCGAACTCGGTGAGGCGCGAGGGTTCGCCGTCGCCGCTGAGCACCGCGTACGCCCCGATCGCGAGGATGACCGCGAGCCCGGTCAGCTCGACGAGCGTGAGGACCACGTTGGTCTTCACCGACTCCGACACGCCCCGCATGTTGAGCGCGGCGAGCAGGACGACGAAGACGATCGCGACGAGGGTCGGCGGCAGCGCGTCCCCCGTCAGCTCGCCGAGGTAGTCGCCGCTGAACGCGCGGGCCGCGGCGCTCGCCGACGCCAGGCCCGAGCACATCACCATGAAGGCGATGATGAAGGTGAGGAACGGCGTCTTGAACGCCTTCTGGGTGTAGAGCGCGGCGCCGGCCGCCTTCGGGTACTTGCCGACCAGTTCGACGTAGCTCGCGGCCGTCAGGATCGCCACGACGAAGCCGATCGCGAACGGCAGCCAGAGCGCGCCGCCGACCTTCCCCGCGACCTTGCCCGTGGTCGCGTAGATGCCGGTGCCGAGGATGTCGCCGATCACGAAGAGGATCAGCAGTTTGGGGCCGATCGCGCGGTGCAGCGCACCACCGTCGTCGGCGGGTGCCGGTGTGGTGGTGGGTGTGCCGGATGCCGTCACAGGAGCCTCCCCCGAGCCCGAGAACACGTCGGGGAAGGAATGCCCGTGACGCACGTCACTATGCGCGAGTTGAGCAAGCCCAGAGCCTTCGCGGGCGGCTCCGCGCGGTCACCGGCTCAGAGGTGCCGCAGGGCGTCGCGCTCCGGCCCCCCGCCCGCCTCCGCCACGATCTCGTCGAGCGTCTGCGGCGCGCGCGCGGTGGCGAAGCGGACCTTGCCGTCGTACGTGGTGAAGCCGTGCACGCCGGGCCTGTTGAGGCTGTTGTAGGAGTAGTGCTGGGCGAAGTAGTAGGCGCCGGTGTCGAGGGCGGCGACGTGGTCGCCCGGCGCGAGCGGCGGCAGCGGCCGGTTCTCGGCGAGCAGGTCGCCCGCGAAGCAGGCGGGGCCCGCGACGTCCTGGCCGACGGTCGCGCCCCTCTTGGGGTGCCCCTCGCCGTCGTACGCGGCGATCCGCAGCGGCCACGACGCGGGCGCGTACACCGTCCGTGTCGCCACCTGCACGCCCGCGTGCGTCACCGCGATGGGCCTGCCGCCCGCCTCCTTCGTGTACTCGACGCGGGCGAGGAGCGTGCCGTGCTTGGCGAGCAGCGACCTGCCGAACTCGGTGACCAGGCCGTACCGCCCGTCGAGCAGTCCCGGCACCCGGGCCTTGAGGCGGCGCGCGTACTGCGCGTGGGTCGGGGTCTCCTCGTCGGAGCCGAAGTTGACGGCGAGGCCGCCGCCGATGTCGATGGTGTCGATCTGCCGGCGCCCGACGCGCGCGTTGATCTCCTCGGCCAGTTCGTACGTGGCCGCGACCCCGCGCACCATCATCTCCAGGGGCATGCCCTGGGAGCCGGAGTGGGCGTGCAGCCGGGTCAGCCACGGGCGGTCCAGATACGCCTGGACCACCCACTCCCTGGCACCCTCGTCCCGCAGCGGCACACCGAACTTGGAGGTCGCCGTCGCCGTCGACAGGGCCCCGATCGAGCCGCCGCCGATCTGGGAGTTGACGCGCAGGCCGATGGGGGAGGAGGTGGGCGCCGACTGGATCAGGGCGTCGACGCGGGCCAGTTCCTGGGGGTTGTCGGCGTTGACGGCGATGCCGAGCGCGAGGGCCTGGCGCAGCTCGGCCGGGGTCTTGGCGGGCGAGTCGAGCACGGTGTCGGCGGGCGCGACGCCCGCGGCCCGCGCGAGCGCCAGTTCGCCGGGGCTCGCCACCTCGGCGCCGATCCCCGCCGCGCGCAGCAGCCGCAGGACCGGCACGAGCGGCGTGGCCTTGACGGCGAAGGCGTGCAGGACGGGCGTCCCGCGCGGGGTGACCGCCTCGAAGGCGGAGCGCAGGGCCGCGGCGCTCGCGCGGATGCCGGCGATGTCGAGGAGGCCCGCGACGGGGGCGGCGGGCGAGACGATGCCCCGGTCGACGGCGGCGCGGACGGCGAGGTCGCGCCGGGCCGCGGCGGCGGCTCCCGAACGGAGGTCCCGCGTCTCGTCGTCGGCCCGGTCCCGCCCCTCGCCGGCCCCGTGCTCCCGCTCCCGCTGTTCCACGTGATCCCTGCGATCCATGCGATCCAGCCAATCACCCGGGCCGCGGCCCCGCTGCCGTACTCGTGCATTCGTTCGCTATTGACTAGCTCTATTCAGCACATCAGGATGTGAATAACAAGATTGCAGAGGGATGACGCGAGGAGGCACCGCCCATGTCAGGACCCCGCCCCGTACGGGCACCGCGCGGCACGGAACTGAGCGCCCTGGGATGGCAGCAGGAAGCCGCCCTCCGGATGCTGCAGAACAACCTCGACCCCGAGGTCGCCGAACACCCCGACAAGCTCGTCGTCTACGGCGGCACCGGCAAGGCGGCCCGCGACTGGCGCTCCTTCGACGCGATGGTGCGCACGCTGAGGACCCTGAAGCAGGACGAGACGATGCTCGTCCAGTCGGGCCGCCCCGTCGGCGTCATGCAGACCCACGAGTGGGCGCCGCGCGTCCTGATCGCCAACTCCAACCTGGTCGGCGACTGGGCGAACTGGGAGGAGTTCCGCCGCCTCGAACAGCTCGGCCTCACGATGTACGGCCAGATGACCGCGGGCTCCTGGATCTACATCGGCACGCAGGGCATCCTCCAGGGCACCTACGAGACGTTCGCCGCGGTCGCCGCGAAGAAGTTCGGCGGCACGCTGGCCGGCACCATCACCCTCACCGCGGGGCTCGGCGGCATGGGCGGCGCCCAGCCGCTCGCCGTCACCATGAACGACGGCGTGGCGATCTGCGTCGACTGCGACCCGCGCGCCATCGAGCGCCGCATCGAGCACAAGTACCTGGACGTGCGGGCGGACTCCCCGGAGCACGCGCTCCAGCTCGCCACCGAGGCCCGCGACGCCCGCCGCCCCCTCTCCATCGGCCTCCTCGGCAACGCGGCGGACCTGCTCCCGCGGATGCTCGCCGAGGGCGCGCCGATCGACATCGTGACGGACCAGACCTCCGCCCACGACCCCCTCGCGTACCTGCCGACGGGCGTCGACTTCGACGACATGGCGGCGTACGCGGCGAAGGACCCGGCAGGGTTCACGGCCCGCGCCCGCGCGTCCATGGCCCAGCACGTGGAGGCCATGGTCGGCTTCATGGACGCGGGCGCCGAGGTCTTCGACTACGGCAACTCGATCCGCGGCGAGGCACAACTGGCGGGCTACGGCCGCGCCTTCGACTTCCCCGGCTTCGTCCCCGCCTACATCCGCCCGCTCTTCTGCGAGGGCAAGGGCCCCTTCCGCTGGGCGGCGCTGTCCGGCGAGGCCTCGGACATCCACAAGACCGACAAGGCGATCCTCGACCTCTTCCCGGAGGCCGACTCCGCCCACAACGCGTCCCTCCACCGCTGGATCAAGATGGCCGGGGAGCGGGTCCACTTCCAGGGCCTGCCCGCCCGCATCTGCTGGCTCGGCTACGGCGAGCGCGAGCGCGCCGGCGAGCGCTTCAACGACATGGTGGCCTCCGGCGAGCTCCAGGCCCCCCTCGCGATCGGCCGCGACCACCTGGACTGCGGCTCGGTGGCCTCCCCGTACCGCGAGACGGAGGCCATGCTCGACGGCTCCGACGCCATCGCCGACTGGCCCCTCCTGAACGCCATGGTGAACGTCGCGTCCGGCGCGAGCTGGGTCTCCCTGCACCACGGCGGCGGCGTCGGCATGGGCCGCTCGATCCACGCGGGCCAGGTCTCCGTGGCCGACGGCACGAAGCTCGCGGGCGAGAAGATCCGCCGGGTCCTGACCAACGACCCCGGCATGGGCGTGATCCGGCACGTCGACGCGGGGTACGACATCGCGGAGACGGTCGCCGACGAGCGCGGCGTACGCGTCCCCATGCGGGAGGGCGACGCGTGACGTTCCACCAGATGTGGCGGGACCTCGCCCCGCTGGGCAGGGACGCCGCCTCGGGCGGCTACCGCCGCTACGCCTGGACCCCGGCGGACACCGACTGCCGGGCCTGGTTCGAGCAGCAGGCCGAGTCCCGCGGCCTGACCCACGAACTCGACCGCAACGGCAACCAGTGGGCCTGGCTCGGCGACCCGGCGGCGGGCGACGCGGTGGTCACCGGCTCCCACCTGGACTCCGTCCCCGACGGCGGCGCGTACGACGGGCCCCTCGGCGTCGTCTCCTCCTTCGCGGCCCTGGACGAGCTGCGCGCCCGCGGGGCGGAGCCCACCAGGCCCCTCGCGATCGTCAACTTCGCCGACGAGGAGGGCGCCCGCTTCGGCCTCGCCTGCGTCGGCTCACGGCTGACGGCCGGACAGCTCACCGTCGAGGCCGCGCACAAGCTGACGGACGGCGAGGGCGTCACGCTCCCGCGGGCCATGGAGGCGGCGGGCCACGACCCGGACGGCATCGGCCCCGACCCGGAGCGCCTCTCCCGCATCGGCGCCTTCGTGGAACTCCACGTCGAGCAGGGCAGGGCCCTCGACCTGACCGGCGACCCGGTCGGCATCGCCTCCGCCATCTGGCCCCACGGCCGCTGGCGCTACGACTTCCGGGGCGAGGCCAACCACGCGGGCACGACCCGTCTGGCCGACCGCAGGGACCCGATGCTGACGTACGCGGAGACGGTCGTCGCCGCCCGCCGCGAGGCCGAGCTGACGGGCGCGCTGGCCACCTTCGGCAAGGTGTCCGTCGAACCGAACGGCGTCAACGCCATCCCGTCGCTCGTGCGCGGCTGGCTGGACTCCCGCGCGGCCGACCAGGAGACGCTGGACGCGGTGATCACCGGCATCGAGAAGGCGGCACGCGAGTACGCGGACCGCCACGGCGTCGACCTGGACGTCGTGCGCGAGTCCTTCACGCCGGTCGTGGAGTTCGGCCACGCGCTGCGCGGCGAGCTGGCCGCGATCCTCGGCGGGGACCGCCACGACCGGCCGGTCCCGGTCCTCGGCACGGGCGCGGGACACGACGCGGGCATTTTGTCCGCCTCCATCCCCACCGCCATGCTGTTCGTACGGAACCCCACGGGCGTCTCGCACTCCCCGGCGGAGTTCGCCGCCGAGGACGACTGCGTGGCCGGGGTGACCGCACTCGCCGACGTACTGGAAGGGCTGGCGTGCAGGTGACGACGGACACGTACTGGCTGGAACACGCCTGGCTCGGCACGCATGTGGAGCCGGGCGTGGCGGTGGACGTGGCGGACGGCAGGATCACGGCGGTCCGCGCGGACACCGGCGCGCCCCCGCCCGGCGTGACGGTCCTGCGCGGCCTGACCCTGCCCGGCCTCGCGAACGCGCACAGCCACGCGTTCCACCGCGCCCTGCGCGGCACCGTCCAGGTCGGTTCGGGCACGTTCTGGACCTGGCGGGAGGTCATGTACGGGGTGGCGGACCGCCTGACCCCGGAGACCTACCACGCGCTGGCCCGCGCGGTGTACGCGGAGATGGCGCTGGCCGGCGTCACGGCGGTGGGCGAGTTCCACTACCTCCACCACGCCCCCGGCGGCACCCCGTACGCCGACCCGAACGCGATGGGCGAGGCCCTGATCCAGGCCGCGGCCGACGCGGGCGTGCGCATCACGCTCCTGGACACGGCGTACGTGGCGTCGGGCCTGCTCAGCGCGGAACGGGGCAAGGCACCCGACCGCCACCAGCTCCGCTTCTCCGACGGTACGGCCCAGGCGTGGGCGGAGCGGGTGTCGGCGCTGAAGGACCGCGACCACGCCCGGATCGGCGCGGCCGTCCACTCGGTCCGCGCGGTCCCCGCGGCCCAGCTGGCCACGGTGGCGCGCTGGGCCGCGGACCGCGGGGCCCCGCTCCACGTCCACCTCTCGGAGCAGAAGGCCGAGAACGAGGCGTGCCTCGCGGTGCACGGCTGCACGCCGACACAGCTGCTCGCCGACCACGGCGTCCTCGGTCCGCGCACGACGGGCGTCCACAACACCCACCTCACGCCGGAGGACATCGGCCTGCTCGGCGGCTCCACGACGGGCACGTGCATGTGCCCGACGACGGAACGCGACCTGGCGGACGGCATCGGCCCCGCCCTCGCCCTCCAGCGCGAGGGCAGCCCGCTCTCCCTGGGCAGCGACAGCCACGCGGTCATCGACCTCCTGGAGGAGGCGCGGGCCATGGAGCTGAACGAACGCCTCCGCTCGCATACGCGGGGCCACTGGACGGCGGCGGCGCTGCTGCGCGCGGCGACGGCCGACGGCCACGCGGCGCTGGGCTGGCCGGACGCGGGCGCCATCGAGCCGGGCGCCCGGGCCGACCTCACCACGATCGCCCTCGACTCGGTCCGCACGGCGGGCCCCGTCCCCCGCCTGGCGGCCGAGACGGCGGTCTTCGCGGCCACGGCGGCGGACGTCAGGCACGTCGTCACCGGCGGCCGCCAGATCGTACGGGACGGCGTCCACACCCTGGTCCCGGACGTCGCGTCGGCCCTGGCGGAGGCGATCGCGGCGCTACGAGACTGACCGCACCCGCCCGGCGCCGCCCGCCCCCTCGCCCCCACCCGGAGCAACCATGACGACCACACTGATCACGAACATCGCCGGCCTCGTCACCAACGACCCCGCCCAGGGCGACGGAGGCCCCCTGGGCCTCCTGACGGACGCCGCCGTCGTCCTCGACGGCGAGACCGTCGCCTGGGTGGGCCCGGCGGCCGAGGCCCCGGCGGCGGACACGAGGCACGACGCGGAGAACCGCGCCGCCATCCCCGGCTTCGTGGACTCCCACTCGCACCTGGTCTTCGCGGGCGACCGCACCCAGGAGTTCAACGCCCGCATGTCGGGCCGCCCGTACTCGGCGGGCGGCATCCGCACCACGGTGGCGGCGACCCGCGCGGCCACGGACGCCGAGCTGGAGGCGAACGTCGCGCACTACCTCGCCGAAGCCCTCCGCCAGGGCACCACCACGTTCGAGACGAAGTCGGGCTACGGCCTGACGACGGAGGACGAGGCCAGGGCTCTCCGCATCGCGGCGCGGCACACGGACGAGGTCACGTTCCTCGGCGCCCACATCGTCCCGCCCGACTGCGCCGACGACCCCGCCGCCTACGTGGACCTGGTCACCGGCGAGATGCTGGACGCCTGCGCCCCGCACGCCCGCTGGATCGACGTCTTCTGCGAGAAGGGCGCCTTCGACGGCGACCAGGCCCGCGCCATCCTGACGGCGGGCAGGGCGAAGGGACTGCACCCCCGCATCCACGCGAACCAGCTCTCGTACGGTCCCGGGGTCCAGCTCGCCGTCGAGCTGGACGCGGCGAGTGCCGACCACTGCACGCACCTGACGGACGCGGACGTGGACGCCCTGGCCCAGGGCGGCACGGTGGCGACGCTGCTCCCCGGCGCGGAGTTCTCGACGCGGGCGGAGTGGCCGGACGCCCGCCGCCTCCTCGACGCGGGCGCCACGGTGGCGCTCTCCACGGACTGCAACCCGGGCTCGTCGTTCACGTCGTCCGTCCCCTTCTGCATCGCGCTCGCCGTACGGGACATGGGCATGACCCCCGACGAGGCGGTCTGGTCGGCCACGGCGGGCGGCGCGTCGGCGCTGCGCCGCACGGACATCGGCGTCCTGCGCGAGGGCGCCCGCGCCGACCTGGCACTCCTCGACGCCCCCAGCCACGTCCACCTGGCCTACCGCCCGGGCGTCCCGCTGATCGCCGAGGTCTGGCGCCGGGGCGCACGCGTGAACTGACGGGCGGCCACACGGGCTCTCAGGCCCACATGCCGCCGTCGACGCGGAGGACCGTGCCCGTGACGTACGAGGCACGGTCACTCAGCAGCCACGCGGCGGCCTGCGCGATCTCGTCCGGGTCGGCGGCGCGCCCCAGCGGCGTCTGGGAGTTGAGGTGGTCGATGGTCCCGGGCGACTCGGCGTCCCACTCCTTCAGCATCTCGGTGAGCGTGGTGCCGGGCGCGACGGCGTTGACGCGGATGCCCTCGGGGCCGTACGTGGCGGCGGCGGACGCGGTGAGGCTGTCGACCGCCCGCTTCGTGGCCCCGTAGACGGGCAGCGCGGGGTTGGCGACGAGGCCGCCGACGCTGGAGGTGTTGACGATGGCGCCCCGCCCCGCCGTGGCGCGGAACGCGGCGACCTGGGCGTTCATGGCCAGCCACGGCCCCTTGAGGTTCACGGCGCAGAGGCGTTCGAAGTCGGCCTCGGACAGCTCGTCCATCGGCCCCGGCGGCTGCCCCGTAGCGCCGTTGTTGAAGGCGACGTCGAGCCGCCCGTACGTCTCCACGGCCCGCCCGACGGCCCGCCGGACGCTGTCGCCGTCACCGAGGTCGCACACGGCGTACTCCGCGACGCCCCCGTCCGCGCGAATCCCCTCGGCCACGGCCTTCAACTGCTCCTCCGTCCGCGCCGCGAGCAGGACGCGGGCCCCCTCCCGGGCGAACAGCCGTGCCGCCGCGGCCCCGATGCCGCGCCCGGCCCCGGAGACGAAGGCGACCTTGCCGGCGAGGAGGCCGGGGCCGGTGCCACCGGCGCTGCCGTCGTTGCTGCCATTCCTGTCATGGCTGTTGTGGCTGTCGTTGCCGTCGTTGTCGGTGTTGTCGGCGTTGCTGAGATCCATGCCGAAGAGCCTGCGCCCGCCCCGCAGGCCCAGCCAGGCACCACCGGTACCTGGCTGGGCGCAGGACCGCCCCGCACACTGGACGGGTGAACCGACAAGAGCTGGCCGGCTTCCTCCGCGGCAGACGCGAGCGCATCCGCCCCGCCGACGTGGGCCTGCCCGCGGGCCCGCGCCGCCGCACGCCGGGCCTGCGCCGCGAGGAGGTGGCGCAGCTGGCCTTCATCTCGACGGAGTACTACACGCGCCTCGAACAGGCCCGCGCGCCGCACCCCTCCCGCGAGGTGCTGGCCCAGCTGGCGCGCGCCCTGCGCCTGTCGGACGCCGAGCGCGACCACCTGCACCACCTCGCCGGTACGCCGCCCGCGCCGCCGCCCGGACCGTCGCGCGAGGTCAGGCAGAGCATCGTCGACCTCCTGAACCGCCTGCCCGACGCGGCGGCGGTGGTGGTGTCGGCGACGTACGAGGTCATCGCCTGGAATCCGCTGGCCGCCGCCCTCCTGGAGGACTTCTCCGCCCTCCCGCGCCGCGACAGGAACCTCGTCCGGCGCCACTTCCTGGCCGGCTCCCCGCTGTACGGGGCGTCGGACGCGGACACGTTCGCCCGCAACGCGGCCCAGCACCTGCGCGCCGTGGCGGCCCGCTACCCCGCCGATCCGGAGGTGACCTCGCTGGTGGCCGACCTGCTGGCCGGCAGCGAGGAGTTCGCCTGCCTCTGGGCCGCCCACGAGGTGGCCGCCCGCCCCGTCCTCTGCCGCACGTTCGACCACCCGCAGGTGGGCCCGATAGCGGTCCACTGCGACGTCCTGGACATCAAGGACAGCGACCAGCGGGTCTTCCTCTACACGGCCACCCCCGGCACCCCCGCGGCGGAGGCGCTGCGCCTCCTGTCGGTGATCGGCACCCAACGGATGGACGTCCCTGGCTGAGGGGCTGAGGGGAGGGCTCCGAGAGGGGGAGCCGTCAGCCGTGGCTGCCGTCGTCGAAGGGCCCGCCCGTGTCAGTGGTCGATCACGGGCGGGCCCTTCGGAGCGGAGCCGAGGGGAGTGCGGCCTACTCCTCCACCGTCAGGCCCTTGCGGAGCTTGACGAGCGTGCGCGAGAGCAGGCGCGAGACGTGCATCTGCGATATGCCGAGCTCCTCGCCGATCTCCGACTGCGTCATGTTGGCGACGAAGCGGAGGGAGAGGATCTTGCGCTCGCGCGGCGGCAGCTCGGCGATCAGCGGCTTCAGCGACTCGATGTACTCGATGCCTTCGAGGCCGTGGTCCTCGTAGCCGATGCGGTCCGTGAGCGCGCCCTCGGAGTCGTCCTCCTCCGGCTGGGCGTCCAGGGAGCTCGCCGTGTAGGCGTTGGACGCGGCCATGCCCTCGATGACCTCGTCATTGGTGATGCCGAGGCGGGTGGCGAGTTCGCTCACCGTGGGGGCGCGGTCGAGCTGCTGGGCGAGTTCGTCGCCCGCCTTGGCCAGGTCGAGCCGGAGCTCCTGCAGGCGGCGCGGGACGCGTACCGACCAGCTGGTGTCACGGAAGAAGCGCTTGACCTCACCGACGATCGTCGGCATCGCGAACGTGGGGAACTCCACACCACGGCTGAGCTCGAAGCGGTCGATGGCCTTGATGAGGCCGATCGTGCCGACCTGGATGATGTCCTCCATCGGCTCGCTGCGGGAGCGGAACCGGGAGGCCGCGAACTTCACCAGGGCGAGGTTGAGTTCGACCAGGGTGTTGCGGACATAAGCGTGTTCGTGCGTGCCTTCCTCAAGCGTCTCCAGACGCTCGAAGAGGGTCTTGGACAGGGCCCTCGCGTCCAGCGGCGCCACTTCGTCGTACGGCGGGATCTCGGGGAGGTCGCGCAGACCTCCGAGGGCGTCCTGAGCCTGGGCGGACTCGGGGGCGGGGCCCGGGATCACGGTGGCGGAGTGGTGCGGCAGGGTTGTCGACGTCGCTTGGTCAGTATGCGATTCGTCGAGCCGGGGTGACATGGTGTCCTCCATCGTTCTCGGCATATGGCTGCCGATGCCAATACGTGCACTGCGGTGTGCGGCGCCTCCAAAGCCGTCCGTGTCGATTGATGTCTCTTCTACCCCTACCCGCATCCACTCTCCGGTCGCAAGTGCGTTCTGAGGTGAAATGTCGGAATTCTGGAGGATGTTCGGGTACCCCAAAGCGCGGCGAGGGCGTAATGTTCGGGGACGTCATCAACCAGGTACGACGGGGCGGAAGAGAGTTTCGGATGGACCGCGGCACGGTCGGCAGTGCGCACATGGGCCGGCTTCTGGTCGAAGTGAAGAAGACGGGGACGAGTGCCGTCGTGACGCCGGCGGGCGAACTGGATCACCACACCGCCGATGTCCTGCGGGAGCCTCTGGAGAGCTGCCTCGACGACGGCGTCACCAAGCTCGTGGTGGACTGCTCGCGTCTGGAGTTCTGCGACTCCACCGGGCTCAACGTCCTGCTCGGGGCCCGCCTCAAGGCCGAGGCCGCGGGCGGTGGAATCCACCTGGCGGGGATGCTGCCGGTGGTGGCGCGGGTCTTCGAGATCACCGGAGCGGAGGCCGTCTTCACGGTCCACGAAACGCTCGACGAGGCGCTGGCGGACTGAGTCCGCCGGGTCCCGCGTGAAAGTTACGCACC
Source organism: Streptomyces sp. NPDC050703 (assembly GCF_040654435.1). NCBI lineage: Bacteria > Bacillati > Actinomycetota > Actinomycetes > Kitasatosporales > Streptomycetaceae > Streptomyces > Streptomyces sp. NPDC050703. The sequence continues at coordinate 61,131 of NZ_JBFAHX010000024.1, read as the reverse complement.
AGTTGCCCCTGTGTGATCAACGCGTTATAGGTGTCACACGGACCGTCTGGAATAAGTGGGTGTTCTCACGGTCCGGCCGGGCAGGAGAGACCTGAATCCGTCATCTGTAAGAACGGCGAGCAGCCGATGTCCCTACTCGTTCCGAGTCCTCTGCGTGGCCAGAGTCCTCAGTCCTCTTGTCGGTGAGGTGAAGCGCTGATGAGCACCACCCGGCCTTACTCGCCGGGCGACCGTGGCCCGGAGTCCGAGGCCGCTGTCGCGGACGCTTCCGCGGACCGTGCCTCCGGGGAGCCCGGCGCTCGCCAGGTCCGCAGTTTGAGTCTGAACGGGGCGAGCGGCATCGTCCCGCTGGCCCGTGACTACACCCGCGAGGCGCTGCACGCCTGGGGCTGGCTGCCCGCGGAGAGCGCCGAGCGGCGCGCCGCGGCGGAGGACGTGCTCCTCGTCGTCTCCGAGCTGGTCACCAACGCCTGCCTGCACGCCGAGGGGCCCGACGAGCTCTGGCTCTCCACCGACGGCAAAGTGCTGCGCATCGAGGTCTCCGACCGCGGCACGGGGCAGCCCGCGCCCCGCACCCCGCACCGCGCGGGGCGGCCCGGCGGACACGGCATGTTCATCGTCCAGCGGCTCTGCCTCGACTGGGGCGTGGTCCGTACGCCCGGGGCGTCGGGCAAGAAGGTCTGGGCGGAGATGGGCGCCCCCGCCTGAGCCCGCGCCCGGAGAGGCCGTGGCCCCGGGGCCACGGCTGTTACCCACGGTTCGTTCGCGCGCCGGATCACACGGATCCGGCGCGTCCTTCGTCTTCCCTCGGCAAGGTCACCGGCGTACCTTGAGCGCCCAATCTGATGTGCCGTCAGCAATGCGGCGTCACTCCGCACCGCGGCACGCCCGACGACCGGCATGAGGGGTATTCGAGGTGTCGTACAAGAAAACGGCCGCGCTCGCGCTCGCCACCGCCCTGGCCGGCGGCTCAGCGGTGCTGGTGGCCGCCCCCGCCGCGCAGGCCACCGTGAGGGACGTCGACTACCAGTGCAAGACGCCGATCGGCGACAAGAGCGCCGTGTCGCCGATCGACATCAGGAGCGTCAGGAGCGGCAGCGGCTACAAGCTCACGATGACCTTCCGGAAGGGCGTCTCCTCCAGCCCCGTCGAGCTGGGCAAGGGCGCGATGCGGCCGAGTGCGGTGATCGAGCTCGGCGGCGCGGAGAGCGGCACGGTGAAGGTGTCGGGGCCGACGAACGCCGAGGCGGTCCCCGCGAACACACCGATCAAGATCAGCGACCTGTCGGGCACCTACACGCCGAAGAAGAGCGGCAAGGTCACCTTCACGGCCGGGGTCCTCACGATCAAGGCCCTCGGTACGACGACCACGTGCACGCCGTCCAACAGCCCGAAGCCGTCCCTCGAACTCACCGTGAAGGCCGGCGGCGGCTCCGACGGCGCCGACCCCGGCTCCGACACGGGCTCCGGCACGGGCTCCGACACCGGTGCGACCGGCGGCAGCGACGCCTCCAGCGGCTCCGGGAGCGCCCCCTCCGGCGACGCGGAGCTGCCGCGGACCGGGCCCGCGGACTCCGCCGTCGCGCTCGGCACCCTCGGCGGCACCGTGCTGCTCGCGGGCGCGGCCGGCGCGCTCTGGCTGACCCGCAGGAACCAGGCGGCGCGCTCGCGGTAGCCCGGCGCACACCGCAAGGACCGCGCGAGCCGACCAGGAGCCGCCGATGCCGCCGATGCCGCCGATGCCGCCGAAGCCGTCCACGCCGTCCCTCGCGCGGGCCGCGTCGCGCACCGTGGCGCCCCTCGTCGTCCTCGCGCTGCTCGGCCTCGGCTGCGCGCTGCTGCCGGGCTCCGCCGCCGCGGCGGCCGACGGGCCGACCGTGCGGCTCTCGGCGGCGCAGGCGGGCAAGGGCGGCTCGATCACCGTCAAGGGCACCGGGTGGCGGCCCGGCGCCCTCCTGACGATGCTGGTCTGCGGGCAGTCGGAGCCCGGCAGGGGCGTGGTCGGCGGCACCGACTCCTGCGCCAACGAGGAAGGGCGCGCCGTCACCACCGGCGAGGACGGCGCCTTCCGCAAGAGGCTCCCGGTGGCCGAGCCGCCCGTGCCCTGCCCCTGCGTCGTCCACGTCGCCACGGTGACGGGGGCGAAGGCGCGGGCCGACGCCGCGTTCACGGTGGCGGGCCACCCGGTGAAGCCGCTGGCGAAGGGGGCCACGGGCGACCGGCTCTCGGTCCTCTCCGGCACCCGCCTCGAAGGGGCGAGCGGGCTCCTGACCTGGTTCGGGGCCCCGCCGCAGCGCACGCTCGTGCTCACGGTCGGCAACGTCGGCCCGGCGCCCGTCCAGGACCCCGTCTTCCGGGTCGGCGCCTCCCACGGCGTCTACGCCCCGCGGTGGGAGGAGCAGCGGTGGCGCGGCACGCTGGCGCCCGGCGAGAAGGCGCGGATCGAGCTGCCGGTGGAGCTCCCGGGGGGCGCGCACGGCGACTACCTGGTCTCGCTGCGGTTCGGCGGCGAGGTCCTCGCCGAGCAGCCGTGGGACGTGGGCCGGCCCTGGGGCGTCACCGTCTTCTGGCTGCTGCTGTGCGTGGTCGTACCGGCGGCCGTCTTCCGGGTCGGCATGGTGACCGTCGACCGGCTGCGGCCCCTGCGGCGGGGGGCTTCCCCCGGGCGGCGGCGCAGGCCCGCCGCACGGCCGAGCAGGGGCAGGCACGGCGCCGGCGGCAGGGGCCCGCGAGCCGGCCTGCCCTGGTTCACGCCGGACGCGGGTCCGCGGGGCCCCGCACGGGACGCGGAGGACTCCGCGGGGGATGCCGAGATCCCCGTGAGGGACCCGGAGGAGCGCGCGACGGGCCTCCTCGGCCCGCGGAAGACCGAGCGGGAGGGCTAGACCCGTCCCCGGAGCCACTCAAGGACGTTCCTGGCCACGCCCGGGGCCTTGAGGAGATGCCCTCCGTGGGCGGAGCCAGGGACCGTGCGGACGAGCACGTCCCGTTGCCCCGCCTCGCGCAGGGCCGCGGCCAGGTCGGTGGAGTGGGCCCGCGGCACGAAGTCACCGCGCGAGTGGACCAGGAGCTGCGGGGCGTCGCCGCGCGAGGCGTGGGACGCCGCCGCGAGGTCCGTCCAGCGTGCCCAGCAGCGGCGGACGGCCCGGTCGGGACGGCAGCCCGCGAGGCGCTGTGCGGCCCCGCGGAGCGCCCGGCGGTCCGCGGGGGCCCCGGGGGCGCCGCCGTCCCGCCACGCGCGGTACGGGGAGGCCACGGGGGAGAGCGCGGCGACCGCGCGGACCCGCGAGCCGCCCGCGCCGTACGTGGCCGCCTGCACGGCCAGGTGGCCGCCCGCCGACGAGCCGAGCACGAGGGGGCGCTCGCCGCCCTCCCTGTCGCGGACCCACCGCAGGGCGGCGAGGACGTCCTGGCGCTGCGCGGGCCAGGCCGCGTCCGAGGCCAGCCGGTAGTCGGTGTCGTAGACGGCGAAGCCCCGGGCGGCGAACCAGCGCGCCCGGCCGCTCCAGTCGGTGTCCCGCGCCCACGAGCCGCCGTGCAGGATCACCAGGGCGGGGCGCCGCGCGGGCCCGCCGCCGTACACGGTGATGGTCTGGCGGGCGTGCGGGCCGTACGAGAAGACGCGCCCCGACGGCGGTCCGGGGGCGGGAGCGGGGGCCGCCTCGGCGGCGACACCGGGGGACAGCAGGGCCGCGCAGAGGGCGACGACGGGCAGGGTGCGGCGCATGCGCCAGATGTTCCTCCCGGGACGGCGGTGGCCGGCAGGGAAACGCCCCCACGTCACCGCCGTGGGTGAGCGGGTGGGCTGATGTTCGCGCGAATGGACCTTCGGGAGGCCGCGGACGCGCGGCCCGGACAACGGGAGAGGGCCGCCGCACCCGGTGGTGCGGCGGCCCTCTCCCGTCGTTCCCGCGGCCCCCCCGGGGGGCCGTCGCGGGCAAGGTCAGTTGACCGAGCCCATCAGTTCCTTGACCTTCTTGCGGGACGTCCAGATGCCGAAGCCCGCGATGATCGCGATGATCGCCTCGACGGCGACCGCGCCGCTGTTGTTGAGGTCCACGTTGAGCTGCGGGGACGTCAGCAGACCCGTCACCGAGTCGCCCGCGGTGACCGCGAGGAACCAGACACCCATCATCTGGGCGCTGTACTTCTCCGGGGCCATCTTCGTGGTGAGCGACAGGCCGACCGGGGAGAGGCACAGCTCGCCGACGGTCTGGATGAAGTAGATCGCGACCAGCCACATCGGGCTGACCTTGCCGCCGTTGTTGGCGGTGTCGATCAGCGGGATGAGGAAGACGGCGAAGGAGATGCCGATCAGCGTGAGGCTGGAGGCGAACTTGACGGCCGTGCTCGGCTCCTTGCCCCGCTTGTTCAGCCACAGCCAGGCGGAGGCGACCACGGGGGCGAGCGCCATGATGAAGATCGGGTTCAGCGACTGGTACCAGGAGGTCGGGAAGTCGAACCCGAGCAGGTTGTTCGTGGTCGAGCCCTTGCCGAAGATCGACAGGGTCGAGCCGTTCTGGTCGTAGATCATCCAGAAGACGGCGGCGACCACGAAGAACCAGATGTAGCCCGAGAGCTTCGACTGCTCAAGCGTCGACAGTTCCTTGTCGCGCTTCATGCGGGCGAGGACGGCGACGGGGATGACGAGACCGGCGATGATCAGCGGCATCAGCGCCCAGTCGGCGAAGTTGCCGGTGACGCCCATCAGCGTGTAGAGCGCGGCGGCGACGATCAGCCAGATCAGACCGGTGCGCAGGGCGGAGCGGCGCTGCTCGGCCGTGGCGGGCTGGGAGATCACGCTGGACTGGTCGCTCAGGTGGCGCGAGCCGAGCAGGAACTGGGCGAGGCCCAGCGCCATGCCGACCGCGGCGAGCGCGAAGCCGAAGTGCCAGTTCACGTTCTCGCCGACGGTGCCGATGGTCAGCGGGGCGAGGAAGGCACCGAGGTTGATGCCGATGTAGAAGAGCGTGAAGCCACCGTCACGGCGCGGGTCCTGCGGGCCCTTGTAGAGGTGGCCGACCATCACGGAGATGTTGGCCTTCAGCAGACCGGAGCCGAGCGCGACGAGCGCGAGGCCGGCGAAGAAGGAGGCCGAGCTCGGCAGCGCGAGCGTGATGTGGCCGAGGATGACGACGGAGGCACCGATGACGACCGTCTTGCGGGGACCCCAGAAGCGGTCCGCCATCCAGCCGCCCGGCATGGCGAGCAGGTAGACCATCGACATGTAGACGGAGTAGATCGCCGTCGCGGTGGTGGCACTCATGTCCATGCCGCCGGGCGCGATCAGGTACAGCGGGAGCAGTGCCTTCATGCCGTAGAAGCTGTAACGCTCCCACATCTCGGTCATGAAGAGTGTGGCCAGTCCGCGGGGGTGGCCGAAGAAGGTCTTCTCGGAGCCAGGGGTGCTGGCGGAGTCCTTCGTCAGGCTGGACGCCATGGGTCGATCCTCGTGGGTTCGGGACGCGCGACAGAGCGTGAGCGCGCCCGGTGGGGGGCGGTCGGCACCGGTTCCGCACACCCCGTCCCCACGCCCGGGGGAGGGTTCACCCCCGTACACGGGGGAGGGGGCGGGCAGACTCCGGGATCCACACCCTGGCGCTTCGTCACGCGCAGGGCCCGACCACAGGTCATTCCTTTCGAGGCCGGCCAGAGCCGGCCCGCACACAAAAGGACCCAAGGCCGCACAGTGGGCCAAAGGTCCTTGAGTAGTGCATCAGGCGTTGAGTCACCTTACGACACGCCAGGGGTGCATATGGAAGGACTTGAGAGATGGATCACAGGTTTGACTGCAACCAACGGCACACATTCAAAGGTGTTTCTCAGGATCACGCCCCATAGCCGCAGGGTCCGCTCCCCACTGTGCGATCACCGCACACCCGTTGTCCACCGCGGACTACCATCACCCCATGACCCGTGTACTGCTCGCCGAGGACGACGCGTCCATCTCGGAGCCGCTGGCCCGCGCCCTGCGCAGGGAGGGTTACGAGGTGGAAGTGCGCGAGGACGGCCCGACCGCCCTCGACGCAGGACTCCAGGGAAGCGTCGACCTGGTCGTGCTCGACCTGGGGCTGCCCGGCATGGACGGCCTGGAGGTCGCCCGCCGCCTGCGCGCCGACGGGCTCACGGTGCCGGTCCTCATCCTGACCGCGCGCGCCGACGAGGTGGACACCGTCGTCGGCCTCGACGCGGGCGCCGACGACTACGTGACGAAGCCCTTCCGCCTGGCCGAGCTGCTCGCCCGGGTCCGGGCCCTGCTGCGGCGCGGCGCGAGCGAGCCGAAGGAGGCGCCGGCCACGCACGGCGTGCGCATCGACGTCGAGTCGCACCGGGCCTGGATGGGCGACGACGAACTCCAGCTGACGGCCAAGGAGTTCGACCTCCTGCGGGTCCTCGTGCGCGACGCGGGGCGCGTCGTCACGCGGGACCAGCTGATGCGGGAGGTCTGGGACACGACGTGGTGGTCCTCCACGAAGACCCTGGACATGCACATCTCCTGGCTCCGCAAGAAACTGGGCGACGACGCGGCCAACCCCCGGTACATCGCCACCGTGCGGGGTGTGGGTTTCCGCTTCGAGAAGAGCTGACGTCTCGCCGGGGGCGCCGGAACGTCCCCCGTGACCCGCGTCTGCCGCGTCCGCCTGGGGCGGCTGCGGGGAGCGCCCCGTAAGGGGCGCGGGGAACTGCGCGACCAGCCGACGCGGCCGTGTGGTGGCCGACGGCGAAGACCCGGCAGACGCGTCTGCCATCACCCCGCCGCCTGGGATGGCTGCGGGTAGCGCCCCGTAAGGGGCGCGGGGAACTGCGCGACCAGTTGGCACGAGCCTGTGGTGGCCAACGGCGAAGACCCCGCAGACGCGTCTGCCATCACCCCGCCGCCCGCGCCGCCTGCGGTGGCTCCGGGTAGCGCCCCGTCAGGAGCATCGATCCGCGACACTGGGTAGATGCGCCGCCGACTGATCAACAGCACCCTCGCCGTCGTCCTCGTGGTCATCGCGGTCTTCGGCGTGAGCCTGGTCATCGTGGAGACCCGCACGATCAGCAGCAGCGCCCAGGAGCGCGTCGACTCCGAGGCGCTCCGCCTGGCCGGCATCGTGGACAGCCGCCTCATCAGCGACGAGCGCATCACCGCCGCGATCCTCCGCGACCAGATCGCCACCGAGCGCTACGCCCGCATCGACATCCCCGGCCGCAGGACCATCGAGATCGGCACCCGCCCCGAGGGCGACGTCATCAGCTCCAGCGCCCCCGGCGAACAGGGCGAGAAGGTCACCGTCCAGGAGCCCCGCGCCGCCATCACCCGCGAGGTCGGCCGCACCCTGCTGATCATCGCCGCCGTGGCCCTGCTCGCCATCGTCGCGGCGGTACTGCTCGCCGTGCGCCAGGCCAACCGCCTGGCCTCCCCGCTCACCGACCTCGCCGAGACCGCGGAGCGCCTCGGCTCGGGCGACTCCCGCCCGCGCCACAAGCGGTACGGCGTACCGGAGCTGGACCGCGTGGCCGACGTACTGGACTCCTCCGCCGAGCGGATCGGCCGGATGCTGACCGCCGAGCGGCGCCTCGCCGCCGACGCCTCGCACCAGCTGCGCACGCCGCTCACCGCGCTGTCCATGCGCCTGGAGGAGATCGCCGTCACCGACGAGCTGGACACGGTCAAGGAGGAGGCGACGATCGCGCTGGCCCAGGTCGAGCGGCTCACCGACGTCGTGGAGCGGCTGCTCACCAACAGCCGCGACCCCCGTACCGGCTCCGCCGTCGCCTTCGACCTGGACGAGGTGATCAAGCAGCAGATCGAGGAGTGGCGCCCCGCCTACCGCAGCGCGGGCCGCGCCATCGTCAGCAGCGGCAAGCGGCACCTGGAGGCCGTGGGCACGCCGGGCGCGGTCGCCCAGGTCCTCGCGGCACTGATCGAGAACTCCCTGATGCACGGCGGCGGCACGGTCGCCCTGCGCACCCGCGTCACCGGCAACCAGGCGGTCATCGAGGTCACGGACGAGGGCCCGGGCGTGCCGCCCGACCTCGGGGCGCGCATCTTCGAGCGGACCATCAGCGGCCGCAACTCGACGGGCATCGGCCTCGCCGTGGCCAGGGACCTGGCCGAGGCGGACGGCGGCCGACTGGAGATGCTCCAGACGAAGCCGCCGGTCTTCGGCCTGTTCCTGTCGCGTACGCCGCCGTCGAAGGACGAGACGTCGGCCGACACCGTCAGATGAGGGCGGGGGCGGCCACGCGGGCGCCCAGGGGTCGTCAGCTCGCGCGGCGCGCCACGGGCCGCTCGTCCTGCCGCTGCTCCTCAAGGAACGATTCCGCATGGACGACGGTCTCGCGCACGGGCAGCGCCTTGAAGACCCAGGTGCGGTAGGACCAGAAGCGGAAGAGGGTCGCGATGCCCATGCCGAGGAACTTGAAGAAGTTGGCCTGTAGCCTGCCGTCCCAGCCGAACCAGTACGTCGCGGCGTAGAGCACGCCGTTCTCGATCACCAGGCCGACCGCGCTGAACAGCAGGAACAGCGTCATCTCCTTGGTGCGCCCGGTCTTGTCACGGTCCCTGTACGTGAAGTAGCGGAAGCCCACGTAGTTGAAGACGATCGCGACGAGCGTGGCGATCACGCTCGCGCGGACCACGTGCAGGTCGGTGACGTGCCGTACGAGGTTGAACACACCGAAGTTGACCAGCGTGCCGACCGCTCCCACGGCCCCGAACTTGGCGATCTCACGCGTGAGGCGGTCCACGCGCTCCCGCAGTATGCCCCGGTCCGTCATGGTCGTCGCCCCAGCCCCCGTCGGTCGTACCGCACGCTCCGTGCCGGTCTCGTACGTGCCGACGGATTGGTGTTTCGGTCGTGTCGACCCAGCCATGCTAACCAGCGCCCGATCCCGGCGCGCGGGGTGGCCGAGACCGGCCGATATCCTGGGGGTGTGACGTTCCCGGTAGTCGGCATGGTCGGCGGCGGTCAGCTCGCCCGCATGACCCACGAGGCGGGCATCCCCCTCGGCCTGAAATTCAAGCTCCTCAGTGACACCCCGCAGGATTCCGCGGCGCAGGTCGTCGGTGAAGTCGTCATCGGCGACTACCGCGACCTCGACACGCTGCGCGAGTTCGCGCGGGGCTGCGACGTGATCACCTTCGATCACGAACACGTACCCACCGAGCACCTCCGGGCCCTGGAGGCGGACGGCATCCCCGTCCGCCCGGGGCCCGACGCGTTGGTGCACGCCCAGGACAAGGGCGTGATGCGCGAGCGGCTCACGGCGATCGGCGTGCCGTGCCCGCGCCACCGGATCGTGAAGGACGCGGCCGACGTGGCCGCCTTCGCGGCCGAGGGCGCGACGGACGGCGGCGACGGGTTCCCCGTGATCCTCAAGACGGTACGTGGCGGATACGACGGGAAGGGGGTGTGGTTCGTCCGCGGCGTCGAGGACGCCGAAGAGCCCTTCCGGGCCGGTGTCCCGGTGCTCGCCGAGGAGAAGGTCGACTTCGTGCGCGAACTCGCGGCGAACGTCGTCCGCTCCCCGCACGGCCAGGCCGTCGCCTACCCCGTCGTCGAGTCCCAGCAGGTCGACGGCGTCTGCGACACGGTGATCGCCCCCGCGCCCGGCCTCTCCGAGGACCTCGCGGGCCAGGCACAGGAGCTGGCGCTGCGTATCGCCAAGGAGCTGGGCGTGGTCGGCCACCTCGCGGTCGAGCTGTTCGAGACGCCGGACGGGCGCATCCTCGTCAACGAACTGGCGATGCGTCCGCACAACTCCGGCCACTGGACGCAGGACGGCGCCATCACCTCGCAGTTCGCCAACCACGTGCGCGCGGTGCTCGACCTGCCGCTCGGCGACCCGCGCCCGCGCGCCGAGTGGACCGTGATGGTCAACGTCCTCGGCGGCGACTACCCCGACATGTACTCCGCGTACCTGCACTGCATGGCACGCGACCCGCAGCTCAAGATCCACATGTACGGCAAGGACGTGAAGCCCGGCCGCAAGGTCGGACACGTCAACACCTACGGCGACGACCTGGACGAGGTCCTCGACCGCGCCCGTCACGCAGCCGGCTACCTCAGAGGAACGATCACCGAATGACCTCCCCTGTCATTGGCATCGTGATGGGCTCCGACTCGGACTGGCCCGTCATGGAGGCCGCGGCCAAGGCCCTCGACGAGTTCGAGATCCCCTACGAGGTCGACGTCGTCTCCGCCCACCGCATGCCGCACGAGATGATCGCGTACGGCGAGCAGGCGGCGGACCGCGGCCTCAAGGCGATCATCGCGGGCGCCGGCGGCGCCGCCCACCTGCCCGGCATGCTGGCGTCGGTGACCCCGCTGCCGGTGATCGGCGTGCCCGTACCGCTGAAGTACCTCGACGGCATGGACAGCCTCCTGTCCATCGTGCAGATGCCGGCGGGCGTGCCCGTCGCGACCGTCTCGGTCGGCGGCGCGCGCAACGCGGGCCTCCTCGCGGCCCGCATGCTCGCCGCGCACGACGCCGAACTCCTCGGCCGCATGCGCGAGTTCCAGCAGGAGCTGAACGAACAGGCCACGGAGAAGGGCAAGCGGCTGCGGACCAAGGTCGAGGGCGCGGGCTCCGGCTTCGGTTTCGGCTCGGGCTCCGGTTCCGGCTTCGGCCAGGGGCGGTGAGCGCGTGACCTCCCTCGACGAAGCGCGGGCACTCCTCGCCGACCACCCCGTGGTCGACGGGCACAACGACCTGCCGTGGGCCCTGCGCGAGAAGGCGGGCTACGACATCGACCGCCTCGACATCGCCGCCGACCAGACGGGCGCCCTGCACACGGACATCGCCCGGCTGCGCGCGGGCGGCGTCGGCGCGCAGTTCTGGTCGGTGTACGTGCGCACCGACCTGACCGGTGACGCGGCGGTCAGCGCCACCCTGGAGCAGATCGACTGCGTCGAGCAGCTCCTCGCCCGCCACCCCGCCGACCTGGCCCGCGCGCTGACGGCGGCGGACATGGAGGAGGCCCGCTCCCAGGGCCGCATCGCCTCCCTGATGGGCGCCGAGGGCGGCCACTCCATCAACAACTCCCTCGCCACGCTGCGGGCGCTGCACAGGCTCGGCGTGCGCTACATGACGCTCACGCACAACGACAACATCGCGTGGGCGGACTCGGCGACGGACGAACCCGGCGTCGGCGGCCTCTCGCCCTTCGGCCACGAGGTCGTACGGGAGATGAACCGCACCGGCATGCTGGTCGACCTCTCCCACGTGGCGGCCACGACGATGCGGGCGGCCCTGGACACGTCCGCGGCGCCGGTCATCTTCTCCCACTCGTCCTCGCACGCGGTCTGCGACCACCCGCGCAACATCCCGGACGACGTCCTGGAGCGGCTGCCCGCCAACGGCGGCGTGGCGATGGTGACCTTCGTCCCGAAGTTCGTCCTCCAGGCGGCCGTCGACTGGACCGTGGCCGCCGACGAAAACATGCGCGCCCACGGCTTCCACCACCTCGACACCACCCCCGAGGCCATGAAGGTGCACGCGGCCTTCGAGGAGTCGCACCCGCGCCCGGTCGCCACGGCGGCCACGGTCGCCGACCACCTGGACCACATGCGCGAGGTGGCGGGCATCGACCACATCGGCATCGGCGGCGACTACGACGGCACGGCCTTCACCCCGTCCGGCCTCGACGACGTGGCGGGCTACCCGAACCTGATCGCGGAACTCCTGGACCGCGGCTGGTCGAAGCCGGACCTCGCGAAGCTGACGTGGCAGAACGCGGTCCGCGTCCTCGGCGCGGCGGAGGACGTGGCCCGCGAGGAGCAGTCCCGCAGGGGCCCGTCGATCGCGACGCTGGAGCAGCTGGACGGCTAGCTCCCGGCTCCGCTACGCCGATGGGGGTGCCGCCCGACCGGGCGGCACCCCTACGCGGTTTCCCGTTCCGTCAACCGTGATCGCAGAGCCGTCACCCAAACCCGGTTGCGCTGACTGCCTGTCGATATCGGTAGCCCGCGAGAACGCTCGCTCCACGTTCGACTTCAGCGCCGTATCCGACGCCAACGTACGGATGCGCCACCACCATGCAGAGGCGCACGCGTCATGAGCAAGGGAACGGGCTCAGGGCTCTTCGCCGACCGCCCCCTGATGACCATGCGATTTCTCGCGACTCAGGGCAGACCTGGGGGCCGGAGCAAGCCGTGGCCACGACGGACGATCTTCCGCCACTGCTCACAAGCACTTGGCCGCCATGCGAGTGCTGGCGCTGCGCGGAACGCGGCCAAGGTTCCAGGCGCTGAAGTCTCTCCCTCTCCTCCATGAACTCCCGCCCGACATGGGCGGCGGCGGTCAGCCATGGCCGCGATCAGTTGAGCAGGAAGGTTCAGTGATACTGGACGGAAGCGAACTGTAGGAGGCCGGAGCGGACATCTCGTTGGGGTTCTATCTCGAACGCCCCTCGTTTCTCTCCCTGGCCCTGGTGACGTGTTCCCCGAGCCGCACGACATCAGAACTGGCCTGCCCCGTCGCATGACTTGACGGAGGCGTCAGAGGTCGCCTGATCCGCATACGACAACAGCCCCCGGCATGGCGCCGGAGGCTGTGTTGTCTGCGCAGTTCAGCAGCCGTTCCCGCCCCCGCTGTCTGCCCAGGAGGCGCCCAGCATGACGCCTAGGAACGGTCCCGATCGGGCAGCCGAGCTACGGCAGGTTCCTCGCCATGACGATCCGCTGGACCTGATTCGTGCCCTCATAAATCTGCGTGATCTTCGCGTCGCGCATCATCCGCTCGACGGGGTAGTCGCGGGTGTAGCCGTAGCCGCCGAGGAGCTGGACGGCGTCCGTCGTGACCTCCATGGCGACGTCGGAGGCGAAGCACTTGGCGGCGGCGCCCTGGAAGGTGAGGTCCTTGTCGCCGCGCTCGGACTTGGCCGCGGCGGCGTACGTGAGCTGGCGCGCGGCCTCGATCTTCATCGCCATGTCGGCCAGCATGAACTGGATGCCCTGGAAGTCCGCGATCGGCTTCCCGAACTGCTTGCGCTCCTGGACGTACCCCTTGGCGTAGTCCAGCGCGCCCTGGGCGATGCCGAGGGCCTGGGCCGCGATGGTGATGCGGGTGTGGTCGAGCGTCTTCATGGCGGTCGCGAAGCCCGTGCCCTCCTCGCCGATCATGCGGTCGGCGGGGATGCGGACGTTGTCGAGGTAGACCTCGCGCGTGGGGGAGCCCTTGATGCCGAGCTTCTTCTCGGGGGCGCCGAAGGAGACGCCCTCGTCGCCCTTCTCCACGACGAAGGCGCTGATGCCCTTCGAGCGCTTGGTCGGGTCGGTGACGGCCATGACCGTGTAGTACTCGGAGACGCCGGCGTTGGTGATCCAGCGCTTCACGCCGTTCAGGACGTAGCTGTCGCCGTCGCGGACCGCCTTGGTCTTCATGCCCGCGGCGTCCGAACCGGCGTCGGGCTCGGAGAGGCAGTACGAGAACATGCCCTCGCCCTTGGCGAGCGGCGTCATGTACTTCTTCTTGAGCTCCTCGGAGCCGGAGAGGATGACCGGCAGCGAGCCGAGCTTGTTCACGGCCGGGATGAGCGAGGAGCTTGCGCAGGCGCGCGCGACCTCCTCGATCACGATGACGGTGGCCAGCGCGTCGGCGCCCGCGCCGCCGTAGCTCTCCGGTACGTGCACCGCGTGCAGGTCGTTGGCGACCAGCGCGTCGAGGGCCTCCTGCGGGAAGCGGGCCTCCTCGTCCACGGCGGCGGCGAACGGCGCGATCTTCGCGTCGGCCAGCGAGCGGATCGCGTCACGGAGCATGTCGTGCTCCTCGGACGGGCGGTACAGGTCGAAATCAGCCGATCCGGCCAAGGTCTCTCACGCTCCAAGGATGCTAATTACCGTTAAGTAACCCGAATTTTAGTGGCGAGCCCGCGCCACGGATACGTGAGCTTGATGACAACGGGAGACCCGCCCGGTGAAGCAACGGGAAACATGCCCCGTGAGGCGCCGGGCCACGCGCGGCTATGCTCGGTCGCGCACCGCAGCCCGCAACCCATGGAGCACCGCATGGCCCTCAGGATCACCGTGATCGGCACCGGCTATCTCGGGGCCACACACGCCGCGGCCATGGCCGAACTGGGCTTCGAGGTGCTCGGTCTCGACGTCGTGCCCGACAAGATCGAGATGCTCCAGCGGGGCGAGGTCCCGATGTACGAGCCCGGCCTGGAGGAACTGCTCCGCAAGCACGTCGCCGGGATCGACGGCGCCAGCGGGCGGCTGCGCTTCACGATGGACCCCGCGGAGGCCGCGGACTTCGGCGACGTCCACTTCATCTGCGTGAACACCCCGCAGAAGCACGGCGAGTACGCCTGCGACATGTCCTACGTGGACAGCGCCCTGGAGTCCCTCGCCAAGCACCTCACCGAGCCGGCGCTCGTCGTCGGCAAGTCCACCGTGCCGGTGGGCAGCGCCGACCGGCTCGCGGAGCGCCTGACGGAGCTGGCCCCGGCCGGCGACCAGGTGGAGCTGGCCTGGAACCCGGAGTTCCTGCGGGAGGGCTTCGCCGTCGAGGACACGCTGCACCCCGACCGCATCGTGGTCGGCGTACGCAGTGAGCACGCGGAGAAGATCCTCCGCGAGGTGTACGCGACGCCGATCGCGGAGGGCTCGCCCTTCGTCGTCACGGACTTCCCGACCTCGGAGCTGGTGAAGACCTCGGCGAACTCCTTCCTCGCCACGAAGATCTCCTTCATCAACGCCATGGCCGAGGTCTGCGAGGCCGCGGGCGGTGACGTCGTGAAGCTGGCCGAGGCGCTCGGGTACGACGACCGGATCGGCAAGAAGTTCCTGCGGGCCGGGATCGGCTTCGGCGGCGGCTGCCTGCCGAAGGACATCAGGGCGTTCATGGCGCGCGCCGGCGAGCTGGGTGCCGACCAGGCGCTGACCTTCCTCCGCGAGATCGACTCCATCAACATGCGGCGGCGCGGCCAGATGGTCGAGATGGCGCGCGAGGCGCTCGGCGGCGGCCCCTTCCTCGGCAAGCGGGTCGCGGTGCTCGGCGCCACGTTCAAGCCGGACTCCGACGACGTCCGCGACTCCCCGGCGCTGAACGTCGCCGGGCAGATCCACCTCCAGGGCGGCCAGGTCACGGTCTACGACCCCAAGGGCATGGCCAACGCCCGCCGCCTCTTCCCCACCCTCGGCTACGCGGACACGGCGATGGAGGCGGTGCGCGGCGCGGACGTCGTCCTGCACCTCACGGAGTGGCGCGAGTTCCGCGAGCTGGACCCGGCGGAGCTCGCCTCGGTGGCGACGACCCCGCTCATCCTGGACGGCCGCAACGCCCTCGACCCCGGGGCCTGGCGCGCCGCCGGCTGGACCTACCGGGCGATGGGCAGGCCGACGGCCTAGGCGAGAGCCTGGGTCATGAGCCCCCGCCGGGCTTCGCCTTGCGCGCCCGGTACGCCCGCATCTTCGCGCGGGACCCGCAGACCGCCATGTCGCACCACCGGCCGCGGCCCGCGGGGCTGCGGTCGTAGTAGGCCCAGAGGCAGTCCGTCGCCTCGCAGGCCTTGAGGCGCTGCCAGGTGCCCGCGGTGACGCCCTCGGCGATCGCCGCCGCCACCCGGGAGGTGAGGCCGGCCGCGTCCGCGGGGGCGAGCGACGCGGCGCCCGTCCCGTCCGCGACCCGTACGACCAGCGGCCCGGCCGCGAGGAGCCCCGTCAGGTCCCGCACCGGCCGGTGCGGCGGATGCCCGGCGTGGGCGAGGCAGGCCGCCCGCAGGGACTCCCGCAGTTCGCGCGCCGCCGCCACGTCCCCCGGAGCCAGCCCGAAGGCGCTCCGTCCCGCCTGCGTGTCCAGCGCGTCCACGCCCGACTCCACGTCCAGTGTGTTGACCAGGTCCTGGACCAGGGCGAGCCCGCCCGGGGCGGGCGTTCTGGCATTCATGGTTGCGACGTTACCGCCACTGCGGGACCATTGAGTAACGGTTACCGGCTGATGCCGGGCAAGCGGTAATGCTCGACGGCACTCGTGCGTGCTCTCCCCGCTCGCATGCTCTCCCTGGAGGAATCATGGCTCTCGCCAAGCTCGGCACCGTCGTCCTGGACTGTCCCGACCCCCTGGCCCTCGCGGAGTTCTACGCCGCCGTCATCGGCGGCACCCCCAGCAAGGGCGACGAGGGGTGGTACGACCTGGAGGGCCACGGCGGCACGTCCCTGGCCTTCCAGGAGGCCCCCGGCTTCGTACCGCCGGCGTGGCCGGCGCCGGAGAACTCCCAGCAGTTCCACCTGGACCTCATGGTCGAGGACATGGACGCGGCGGAGAAGGAGGTCCTGAGGCTCGGCGCCACGGTGCTCGAAGCCGACGACCGCGCCCGCAACTGGCGCGTCTACGCCGACCCGGCGGGCCACCCGTTCTGCCTCTGCGCCTGCTGAGGACCCGCGGCCCCCGGGAGCGGGCGTCAGCCGTCCAGGCGCTCCCTGCGCGCCGTCGACGCCGCCCTGCGCAGCCGCGTGGCGCGCGCGGTGAAGTCCGCGTCGCGCAGGGCGCGTTGCATGTTGCCCCACGTCAGCAGCGCGATGTCGGCCTCGGGCCAACCGCGCTCGAACAGTTCGGCGATCAGCCGCGGGTACCCGGTGGTGTCGGCCAGACCCTCCGGGTGCGGGTGCGGGGTGTCGTACGTACCGGAGAGGCCCACGCACTCCCGGCCCGCGACGCGCCGTACCTGGTCGAGGTGGTCCGCGACGTCGCCGACCGAGCCGCCCGTCTGCTCGACCGCGAGCGGCACCAGGCACAGCCCCTTGGCGGCGCCCACCGCCGCGAGCAGGTCGTCCGGGAGGTTCCCCGGGTGCTCGCGCACGGCCCGCGCCCCTGAGCGGGTGAAGAGCACCGGGGCCTTGGAGACCGCGAGGGCCCGCCGCGCCGTCGCCTCGGAGGCACCGGAGAGGTCCGCGAGCACCCCGAGCCGGTTCATCTCCCGTACGACCTCCTCGCCGAAGGCGGTGAGACCGCCGGGCCCCGCCCACGACGTACCGGAGAGCGTGACCGCGCACAGGCCGAGGGTGCGCAGCGCGCGCAGCGTGCCGAGCGAGTCGCCGAGCGCGGCGGCGCATGCCGGACCGATCAGCGTCGCGATGCGCCCGCAGTTGCGCGCGTCGGCGGCCTCCGATGCGTCGCGGGCGAGCCGCAGCCCCTCGGGGTGGGCGCGGACGAGGTGCTGGACGAAGTCGATCTGCTCCAGGGTCTCCGCGACGGCCCGGTCACCGCTCAGCCCCTCGGGCACGTGCACCGACCAGAACTGGGCGCCGACGCCGCCCGCGCGCAGCCGGGGGATGTCGCTCTGCAGGCCGCTGTCGCCCGTCTCGAAGTCGTGCCAGGGCAGCTCGCGGAGCGTCCACGGGAGACCGCTGTAGCCGTCGGCGACGGGGTGCGCGTCGAGGAGGGCACGCGCGCGTGACTCCGGTGCCGAGACGGGCGGCCCCTCCAGATCCGGTACGGGGAGCGGTTCGGGGATCTCGGGGAGGAAGCCGGCCGGGTCCGGGAGCGGCTCCATTCCCGCGGCCTCGCCGGTGGGGTCGAGTTCGTCCTGTAGATCCGCCATGACAGGGGCTCCGGAGATCGCGGTGGCAGGTCTGCACCACCGTGACACGCCGGAGCCGGGGGTTCTCGGCGGGCGGGGCGTTCGGGGTACACCGGCCCCCGGAACGCCCGCCGTTGCCTCGTAGGCGGGCTCAGTCGCCCGAGACGGTCACCTTCTCGTCGTTGTTGAGCTGCTCGACGAGCTGCTTGACCTTCGCCTTGTCCCAGAGGAGGTTGCCGCCGACCGAGCCCGCGAGCGGCATGTTCATGGACTTGCCGTCGCCGCCGGTGACGCCCTTCATCGCCCAGAACATGGACGCCACGTCCATCAGGTCCATGTCCTTGTCGACGATCAGCGTGTCCAGGCCCGCGCTCATCGTCGGGTAGAGCTTGAACGGGTTCATGACCGTGCCGGGCGTCGCCGCCTGGTTGGCGAGGGCCGCGAGGAACTTCTGCTGGTTCTTGGTGCGGTCCAGGTCGCTGCCCTTGAGCGCGTACCGGGTGCGGACGAAGGCCAGGGCCTCCTCGCCGTTGAGGGTCTGCTTGCCCGCCTCGAAGTCGGCGCCGGACTTCTTGTCCTTGAATCCCTGGGGGATGTCCATCTCGACGCCCCCGACCGCGTCCACGATCTCGGCGAAGCCGCCGAAGCCGATCTCGGCGTAGTGGTCGATCCGCAGCCCGGTGTTGTACTCCACGGTCCGCACGAGGAGTTCGGGGCCGTCCTCCGCGTACGCCGCGTTGAGCTTCGTCTGGCGGCCCTGGTTCGGGTAGAGCTTGCCGGACTCGGCGCCCTTGAAGGAGGGGATCGTGACGTTCGAGTCGCGGGGGAGCGAGATCATCGTGTTCCCGCCGTCGTCCGCGACGTGCAGGATCATCATCGAGTCCGTGCGCTTGCCGTCGGCCGAGCCCGTGTGGAGCTTCTTCTTCTCCTCGTCGGACATGCCCTCGCGGCTGTCGGAGCCCACGATCAGGTAGTTGGTGCCGTCCCCGCCGTCGGGCCGCTCGATGACCTTGGAGAGGTCGACCTCGCGCTTGAGCTTGCCGTCCGCCCAGAAGTACGTGGCGACCGTCGTCACGACGAGCACCGAGACCACGGTGATGGAGCCGATCTTGATGCGGCGGCGCCAGTTCGGCGCGGGGCGCGGGGCGCGCGGCGGCTGCCCGGCACCGCCGCCCCGGCCGCCCTGTCCGCCGCCGTAGACCTGGCCGGTGTTGTAGCCGCTGTCGTAGCCCTGGCCCTGCTGCTCCCGCCGGTGGGGGCCGCGCGGCTCGAAGACGTCGTCGCGGGCGTCGCCGTACGCGCCGCCGTTGCCGTGCGGCTCGTCGTAACCGGACTGCTGCGGGATGCCGCCGGGCGGCGGGCCCGCGGGCTGCGAGGGCCGGCCGCGCTGGACGTGCCGCATCACGCGGGCACCGTCGGGCCGGGGGTTCCCGCTGCCGCGGCCGTACCCGCGGCCGCCCGCCTGATCGTCTGGCCAATCGCTCATGTGGCCCAGTGTGCAGTGCGCGACCGCGCGGCTCACAGGGCGGTCGGGATTTCGGGCCAGGGCTGTTGCAGAGCTGATGCAAAGCGGCCCCCGCGTGGGCCGCGGCGGGCCCGGCATAGGGTGGAGGGCATGACAGATCAGGCCACCAATCCGGAATCAGACATTCCGGGTAAGCCGACCTCGGCGTCCCGCACCACGCTCAGCCACATCATGACCCACAACGACACCAACCTCCTCGGCACGGTGCACGGCGGTGTGATCATGAAGCTGGTGGACGACGCGGCGGGAGCCGTCGCCGGCCGGCACTCGGGCGGCCCCGCGGTCACCGCGTCCATGGACGAGATGGCCTTCCTCGAACCGGTCCGCGTCGGGGACCTGGTGCACGTTTGATCCCCTAAGACATAAACAACGCTGACCAGCGCGGATGGGTCGCAGGGAACCGGGAGGCCCCGGCGCACGGTCAGTGCGTCGGGGCCTCGCCGTATGACGCGCGAGGGTGCGTACCCGGGCGTTTAGGCTGGTTCCATGACTGATCACGCACCCATAGGGGCCGGGAACGAGCTTCCCGGCAAGCCGACCGCGGCCTCGCGCACCACGTTGAGCACCATCATGACTGCGGGTGACACGAACCTCCTCGGTACGGTGCACGGCGGCGTGATCATGAAACTCGTGGACGACGCGGCCGGGGCCGTGGCGGGGCGCCACTCGGGCGGCCCGGCGGTGACTGCGTCCATGGACGAAATGGTGTTCTTGGAGCCGGTCCGCGTTGGCGATCTTGTCCACGTGCACGCGCAGTGCAATTGGACAGGGCGCACGTCAATGGAGATCGGCGTACGCGTGATGGCCGAACGCTGGAACGAGTCGACGCCGGCGCAGCAGGTCGGTTCGGCTTACCTCGTCTTCGCGGCCGTCGACGCGGACGGCAAGCCCCGCACGGTGCCGCCGGTGGTTCCGGACTCGGAACGGAATGAGCGACGCTTTCAAGAGGCGCAGATCAGGCGCACGCATCGACTCGCACGGCGCCGCGCGATCCGAGAGCTGCGGGAGCAGCGCCCGGACGAGTGACGTACAGCGGCCCCGGCGCCCCTCTGTGGGGGTGCCGGGGGCCGGTTCCGCGACCGGGCCGCTACGGGTGAACGGCGGCCATCACGCGGGAGCGCAGAGGCTCGGCAGTCAGCATGTCGGCGAACTGCCACGAGTAGGCCGTGACCTCTTCCTCTTGCAGCTCGACCAGGTCGGCAGTCGTGCGGAAGAGGTACCGGAAGTCGAAGTGCTGGTGTGCGTCCTCGCCCTTGTTGGGGTTGGCCGGAATTGGGTGGGCGTCGATGTGGAGCGGCAGGCCGCTGTCGGGCTCGACCTGGTCCGGGCTGATGCCGGTCTCCTCGGCCAGTTCCCGCAGGGCGGCGTCGAGCAGGGTTGTGTCGCTCTCCTCGACGTGTCCGCCGGGCAGCAGCCACTCACGCAGGGCGCGGTGCTCGATGGTGAGCACACGACCGTCGGGGCGGAGCAGGGCGGCGCCCGCCGTGACGTGTCCCCGGTACTCCTTGCGCGAGGTGATCGCCTCGCCGGTCTCGTCGAGTACCTCGGAGAGGACGGACAGGGCGTCCTTTTCGTCGGGGTGGGTGGCGAGGTAGGCGTCGAGGGTCTCGCGCACGTGCTGAGCCGTGATCGGCATGGGGGTCCTGTCTCCTAGCGGTTGAAGTAGTTGAGCCACGTGGCCGCGATGGTCTTCCGGTCGGCGGCGTCCACCCCGTGCATACCGTGTCCGAGGTCGGCGCGGGTGAGCATCCGGATTCCGGCGAGTATCTCGGCCTGTACGAGGAAGATGAACGGCCCAACGGACGCGCCGTGCAGGAAGTTGACGGCGTTCCCTCGGTTGAGCAGGTAGAAGTAGTGCCCGGTTGTCGCGTAGCGGGTGACGTGCTCGCCGTTGGGCGTCCGCTGGTAGACGTCGGGCAGGCCGGCGAGGTCGAGTTCGTCCTCGCTGCTGGTGACCGTGGCCACGTAGGCGCCGTTCCGCAGGGTGGCGAAGTCTTCGCCGCGAAGCGAGACGGCCCCGGTGGCGCACAGGACCAGGCCGGCGCCGTGCAGGGCGAAGTCGCGGTCACGGGCCACGGTGAAGCCTTGGGAGAGTGCCTGTGTGCGCCGGACGGGGTCGACGTCATGCACGGTGACTTGCACGCCCTTCGCGTGCAACAGACGGGCGATGCTTGATCCGAGCTTGCCGAATCCGATGACGAGTGCGGGCCGCCCGTGCAGGATGTCGCCGCGGCTGCGCATGAGTGCCTCAGTGGAGAACACGACGGACTGCCCTACGAGGAAGTCCTCGGGGTCTTTGAGCGGGGAGCGTGCGACGGAGACGACGGGGCAGGGCAGCTTGTCGCGGTCGGCGTAGCGCCTGTGCCCGTTCTCCGTGTCCTCGACCACGCCCAGGACGCGCCCGGAGAACTGATCACAGATCGCGTCGAGTGTGGGGGCGAAGTAGCCTCCGACGTCGAGGAGTACGACGGCCTCGCCGGCGGCGCGGGATTCGATGTACTCGACGGCGGTGTCGGGGTCCTCGAACATCTCGCGGGCAGCGATTCGCATGGCGTCGTCTTCTCGACGGTGCGGCGGGCGCCTGCGTCGATGGACTTCGGCTTGGGCAGGACGGCCCGCAGGTTGCTGCTCCTGCATACGGCTGACACGAACGAGGGGCGTTCGGGCAGTAGGTGCGTGATCAGGAAGGATGACGGCCGCTCGGTCGGGGCGAACACGTCGGCGATGCGCGCGAAATAGGAGTCGAGACGGGCGCGCTCGAACTGTTCCATGGACTCACTTCCCAGGGTCTTGGGGCGGTGGTTCTGGACAGGTAGTGCGGGTGCCCCCGCGCCCGGGGAGCGGATGGGATGCGGGGGCGGGGTTCGTCAAGCGAAGCGCCGGCGGCGCGGTCTGCGGTGACGGCCCGCCCGCGCCGGGGCACAGGGGCGACTTCCGGCGGGGGGCGATGGACTGCGCCCACTTACTGAGGGTCGGCAGAGCGTAGACGCGCACGGAATATCGGGTGGCGGAGGTGGTGACACTGAGCACGTAGTCGTTTCCGGCACTGAGGACGCGCAGAGCGTGCTCGTATCGCTCGTTGCTGCGTACCCACGTGATCAGGGAGAGGCGTCGTGCTCGGCCTCGCACCCATCGCGCGGCGAGGCGGGGGGATTCGGCGCGGTAGTGGGTGAGGATGACTTCGCGGGCGCCGCGTGGGTCATCGGCGGTCACTTCGCAGCGGAATGCGACGTCCGTGTGCGCGCATGGGCGCAGTGGAGCCGACGGGCGGCGCGTCATTACGGTGACGGTCACCGGCCTTGATCCCTGCGTTCGAGAAGCTGCGTGAATTGCAGGTGCAGCCGTTCGACTTGCCCCATGTCAAGGACGAGAACCGACTCGGATGTGCCTCCGTCCTCGTGATGAACCGTGACCGGTAAGGCGGCCCGCTGCGCCTGGCGGTCATAGGCAACGTCCCGTCGCTGGGGCGAGACGTGCGTGACCGGTACGGATACGGGGCGCAGGGTGGTCCCGTCGGGCTTGGCACGCCAGTCGCCCCCGCCTCCGGGCAAGCGCAGGTGGTACGACTTCGCGTTGTCGCTCGGCAGGGCGACAACGACGCCGATCTGCCCACCCTTGGCGAGGTCGAGGGCGAGGTCGCCGAGTCGCGGGTGAAACGTGTTGGCGACGCTCAACTTGGCGCTCTGCTCGCTGTGTTGCTCCGAGGTCTGTTCGGCCATGCTCCGAAGCTAGGAGCGGGCTACGGGCCGAATATGAACCAGAGGAATACCACCCTCATCCGTCGAGGTGGAAGCGGTCTGACATGCGGCGCAGCTTCTCGCGGGTGGTCGCTCGTTCGGCGTAGACGATACTGCGCAGGGTTGACCGGGCGATGGGGTGGTTGCGGATGAGCTGCGGGGCGATGCGCTCGGCGGTCTCCAGTTCCTTCAACGCCTTGTCGCGGTTTCCGTCCCACAGCCAGGCCCGGGCGAGGTCCATGTGGTGGTGTCCTTGCCTGGAGTTGGGCAGGGATTCGATCAGGCCCGGGGACGTGCGCCGGTTTATGGACAACGCCTTGCCTTGTTTGCCCATCTCCAGTGCGACACTGATTGCGTGAATATGGACGTTGCCCGATGAAAACGTGAGCGAATGCCGGTCGTAAACCGGGGGGCCGACGTACTCGGGGAGCCGTTTGGCGGCGTCTTTGGCATGGCGGATACGGTCCTCGGCTTCTGCCGCGCGTCGGCCCCGTGCTGCGGAGACGGCCGCACGAAGCTGTAGTGATCCCCATGCGCGCACGGCGAGTGGTTCGCCGCGTTCGTATCCCTGCTGAACGCTGTGAATGGCTCGGTCGGACAGGGCGATAGCGTCCGTCCAATCTGCGGTTGCCCACATGTCCCATACGCGCATCCAGTCGGCCACGGCTGGCATGACGGGGTCGCCAGACAGGCGGGCCGACCATGCGGCCCGTTCACAGGCCATGGCGATCAGCTCGGGGTGTCCGAGGGCGTGCGCGGAGGTGTGGGCGAACTTGCAGCACACGGCGTAGATGGCGAACGCTTCCTCGCGTTCGTGGCCGGTGGAGACCTCGGCGAGTGCGCGGGCTTCGCGGAACAGGTCGGGTAGTACCTGCATGATCGACACGTTCGCCGCTGCGTCGCGCAGGCGGTGCAGTCGCGTTGTCTCTTGCCAGAGTTGGACCGACGGCCGGGGGGTGCCGTCAAAGACGGGGGTGAGGTCGTACCGGCGCAGCTCGCGCAAAATCGAAAGTGCGGCGACCTGCCATTGGTTCTCGTCCGGTGAGCTGTTGTACGGGCGGCCGATTAGGTCGTTGGGGTGTATGTGCAGCTCGGCGGCAACCTGATTGAGTAGGCCGACGCGGTCGAGTTCGATTAGGCCGCGTTCCATTTTCGACACCCAACCTTGGGACTTGCCCAGGGCAGCGGCGAGGTCGGCCTGTGGCATTCCGAGTCGGAGCCGCGCGCGTCGGGCGCGGTTACCGATCTCCTCGGCTTCCTCCAACATCAGCGCGCCCCCCTTGCGGTGAGGCGCCGGCGGCTTGCAAGCATTCGGCGAGGCATCCGTGCTCCATCCGTCGGGCTCATGCCCATGACGGTACAGAGCGTGCAGGGTGAGGGTGGAGAGCTACAGGTCAGGAAGTACCCGAGAACGACGAAGGCGCCCCCGCGCCGGCACAAGGCCGGGGTGGGGGCGCGCGGGGCGTGTCATCGGTTGGCGAGCTGCCAAAGGGACGTCGCGAGGCCGCACAGGGCGACCAGGGCGGCTATGGACGGGAGCGGCCACCGTGACCGTTCGAGGGCGTCGAGGTGGGTCTCGTGGTCAGCGAGGGCTCGGTCGGTCTGGTCGCCCCGCCGGACGAGCGGGGCGAGGGAGCCGTCGACACGGGCGAACCCCTCTGCCATCGTTCCGCGCAGCTTCTCCAGCTCGACGGCGACCGCGGCCGGGTCCGACGGGGTGGGGATCGTCACCGGGTCCCGCCGTCGGGCTCGTCGACCAGGCCGAGGCCGACGCGGTCGAGGCCGCCCGCGACGGCGTGGGAGCCGGACCCGTGGGCGCCGCAAAAGGTGTCCCTGGTGAAGCAGGAGCGCACCGAGCAGGCGCCGCGGCTCGCCGCCGTTGCGTGAGCGTGTGTTTGTGCTTTAGAGGACCTGGTGCATGTGAAGGCGCAGGTCAACTGGACCGGACGCAGCTCCATGGAGGTCGGCGTCCGGGTCCTGGCCGAGCGCTGGAACGAGTCGACGCCCGCCCAGCAGGTCGGCTCCGCCTATCTCGTCTTCGCCGCCGTCGACGCGGACGGCAAGCCGCGTACGGTCCCACCGGTCCTCCCCGAGACCGACCGCGACCGCCGCCGCTACCAGGAGGCCCAGATCCGCCGGACGCACCGCCTCGCGCGCCGCCGGGCGATCAAGGAGCTGCGGGAGGCCCGCGCCGCCGAGGGCTTCGACGACTGACGGCCACCCCTTCGCCGAGGCCCCCCGCGAGACTCAGGGGCAGGTGACCTGGTCCCCGGTGACGGCGCCGAACTCGCCCTGCAGCGTGTCCTCCGCCCGTACCGGACGCACCCCCTTGTAGTCCGCGCCCGCGATCACCTTCAGGACCGGGCCCTGGCCGTCGACCCTCCGCAGCTCGCAGCCCGGCAGGGCCGTCGCGAGGGTCTTGGCCGAGCGGTCCCAGCGAGGGTCGAAGGCGACGACGGTGCGCGGGGCCGGGGCCGTGGCGGCGTTCGGCGCGTCGGCCGGCGCCCCCGTGGTCAGGAACCCGGTGTCCCGCAGCGCCGCGTCGACGCGCTTGCCGAGCCCGGGCTTCGCCGTCCCGTTCTCCACCTGCACCTGGATCTGCTGCGGCGAGACGCTGACCAGCGTGGCCCTGTGCTTCTTGCCGTGCCCGGCCAGCGGCCGGTCCTCACGCAGCGCGTCGAACAGCTTCTCGGCCCTCACCGGGTCCCACTTCAGGGTCGAGCCGATGCCCGGCAGCGTCTCCGCCTCGGGGGAGAGCGGCACGGTCGTGAACTCCGACGACGACGGCGAGAAGCCCCGCATCGCCCGCCCCAGATCCAGCATCTCGCTCGTGCCGAAGCCCTTGTCCGCGCGGACCGAGCCCAGCAGGGTCCGCGTGACGTCGCGGAACTTGACCGGATTCAGCAGTACGCCACTGCTGGTCGCCTTCGCGATGAGCGCCGCGAGGAACCTCTGCTGGCGCTGCATGCGGCCGAGGTCGGAGGCCCCGTCGACGTAGCGCGACCGCACGTACTGCAACGCCTGGCCGCCGTTCAGCGCGTGCGTGCCGACCGGCAGGTCGAGGCCGGTGTGGGAGTCCTTCAGCGGCTTGGCCGTGCAGATGTCCACCCCGCCGAGCACGTCCACGGTCTTCATGAAGCTGAGGAAGTCGACCTCCAGGTAGTGGTCGATCTTCACCTTCGTCATGCTCTCGACGGTCCGCACCGTCAGATTCGGCCCGCCCTCCGCGAACGCCGCGTTCAGCTTGTTGGGATGCGGGTCGTGCCGCTTGCCGGTGGTCCTGTCGGTGTGCGCGGGCAGGTCGGCGTACGAGTCCCTGGGCAGGCTGACGACGCTCGCGCGGTCCCTGCTCTCCGAGATGTGCACGATCATGACCGTGTCCGTGCAGTGGCAGGGCGCGCCCCCGAGGCGGTACTTCGCCTTCTCCGCTGCCGTGATCTTGTCGCGGCCGTCGGTGCCGACCAGCAGGACGTTCGTGCCGTTGCCCGCGGGCGGCCGGTTCTTCATGTCCTTGAAGGCGTCGATCCGCTTGATCCCGGTGTCCAGCGTGGTGACCACGGAGTGCCCGATCCCCGCCGCGGCGAGCACGAAGACGGAACTCGTGAGCGCCATCCGCAGCCCCCAACGCGGCCGCTTCCGCCGCCCCGCGTGCTGCCGGGGAGCGGACCGGCGGGCCTGCGGCTGCGCCTCCTGCCGCGGCCGGGGGCGGCGCGGCGGGAAGGCGGGGCGGCGGGGCGGTGTGGGCACGTGGGTGACACCTCCGCGGATCACGGACCTGGGCCGGGGGTGGTCGGCGGCCGGGGGACCCGAGAAACGTAATGCCATACGAAATGCGGCCCGCGGTAGCGACCCGGACGGCGCGCGCCCGTGTCCCCCATTCGCGGTAACGTGACGCGTGATGAACGCGAAGTCCGAGGCCCAGCCTCCAGCCGTATCCGTGATCATGCCCGTTCTCAACGAGGAACGGCACCTGCGCGAGGCAGTCCACGCGATCCTGCGTCAGGAGTACGCGGGCGAGATGGAGGTCGTCGTCGCGCTCGGCCCCTCCACCGACCGCACGGACGAGATCGCCGCCGAGCTGGTCAGGGAAGACCCCCGGGTGCACACGGTGCCGAACCCGACGGGGCGCACCCCCGCGGCGCTGAACGCCGCCATCAAGGCCTCCCGCCACCCGGTCGTGGTGCGCGTGGACGGCCACGCCGCGCTCTCCCCGGGTTACATCACGACCGCCGTGCGCCTCCTGGAGGAGACCGGCGCGATGAACGTCGGCGGCATCATGCACGCCGAGGGCCAGAACGACTGGGAGCACGCGGTCGCCGCCGCCATGACGTCGAAGATCGGCGTGGGCAACGCCGCCTTCCACACCGGCGGCGAGGCCCAGCAGGCCGAGACGGTCTACCTCGGCGTCTTCCGCCGCGAGGCCCTTGAGCAGCAGGGCGGGTACAACGAGGAGTTCATCCGCGCCCAGGACTGGGAGCTGAACTTCCGCATCCGCGAGGCCGGCGGCCTCATCTGGTTCTCGCCCGAGCTGAAGGTCTCCTACCGCCCGCGGCCGAGCGTGCAGGCCCTCGCCAAGCAGTACAAGGACTACGGCCGCTGGCGCCACGTCGTCGCGCGCTACCACGAGGGCTCCATCAACCTCCGCTACCTCGCGCCGCCGACCGCCGTCTGCGCCATCGCGGCGGGCGTCGTCGTGGGCGCCGCCCTCACGCCGTGGGGCTTCGTGGTCCCCGGCGGCTACCTCGCGGCGATCGTGGCGGGCTCGGTCCCCGCGGGCAAGGGGCTGCCGCTGAAGGCGCGCCTGCGGATCCCGGTGGCGCTCGCGACGATGCACATGTCGTGGGGCTGGGGCTTCCTCACCAGCCCGCGCGCGCTGGCCAAGAAGGTCATCGCCTCGCGCCGCCCCGCGGTCCTCGGCGGTACGCAGGAGACGCAGCAGGCCTGAGCACCGGCACGGTGACGGCCGTGGCCCGGCTCCGCCCCTGAGGGCGGAGCCGGGCCACGGCCGTCCGTGCCACGGGCCTTCACCAGGTGAAGTTCGCATCCACCTTCATGCACGCCTTCTTGTCGGAGCCGCTGAGCGCGTCCGCCGACTCCGGCGTGGAGTCGTCCTTCTTCTTCGACTTGGGCGGCGCGTCACCCTCGCGCCAGTCGGCGCCGACGATCAGCGTCACCCCGGAGACGTCCGTGGACTTCTTCGCCGCGCTGAGCGGCAGGC
This sequence comes from Streptomyces sp. NPDC050703, assembly GCF_040654435.1. Lineage (NCBI taxonomy): Bacteria > Bacillati > Actinomycetota > Actinomycetes > Kitasatosporales > Streptomycetaceae > Streptomyces > Streptomyces sp. NPDC050703. Next base: position 33,142 of record NZ_JBFAHX010000024.1, on the reverse strand, counting down.
CCAGGGACTTGGCGACCCGCTGGGCGTCGCCCTCCAGGTCGACGCTGGGGTAGCGCACGACGGTCTTCGCCTGCGTCAGGGCCGACGCGGTGTCCGGCGTCGCCTTCGCGAAACCCTTGCCGGCGAGGAGCTGCGCCACCGTGGTCGCCCGGCCGCTGACCGCGGGCTCCGCCGCCGTGCCCGTGCCGTTCTGGACCTGGATCGCGATCCGGTCGTCCGCCGCCGCCGGGTCGTCCGACGGCTTCTCCTTGGCCTTCTTCCCGCCCTTGCCGTCCAGGGGCACGTCGTCGCGGACCAGCCGGAAGAGCTGCTCGGCGTCGCCCGGCTTGGGGATGACGCGCGCGCCGACGTACTCGTACGGCATGGTCGTCATCGTCGTGCGCTCCGGTGAGACCTTCTTCAGCTCGTTGCCGAGGTCGTAGAGCTTCTTGATGCTGCCGAGCCCGTCGTCGACCTTGAGGGCGCTCGTGGCCTCCTCGGCGAGCCTGCGGAGCTGGTTCGGGCTGGTCAGGCTGGTGTTCTCGCGGAGCTTGCGGACCAGGGCGTTCATGTACATGTGCTGGGCCTTGGCGCGGCCGATGTCGCTGCCGTCCTCGAAGCCGTAGCGGGTGCGGAGCCACTGGAGCGCCTGCTCGCCCTGGATCTCCGTGGTGCCCTTCCTCAGCTTCAGGCCCGAGCCGTGGCCCTGGCTGTCGCGCGAGTGGATGTTCTTGTCCACGCAGACGGGTACGCCGCCGATGGCGTCGGCCATGGAGACCACGCCCGCGAAGTCGACCATCATGAAGTGGTCGATGTGGATGTTGGTGAGCTTCTCCCAGGTGGCGACGGTGCAGCCGGGGCCGCCGCGGCCGAGCGACTCGTTCGTCATGGTGCGCGGGCCGGTCTGCTCGTAGACCTTGCCGCCGTCGGGGTCCGTGCACTTGGGGATCTGGAGCAGGGTGTCGCGCGGCATGCTGACCACGGACATGTTGGTGCGGTCGGCCGAGAGGTGCAGCAGCATCTGGACGTCGGCGAGCGGCGGGGAGCCGAACGTGTCCTTCGCGCCGCCGAGCTTCTGGTTCTCCTTGGAGTCCCGGGCGTCCGAGCCGATGAGCAGGATGTTCAGGGGGGTCTGGCCCGCGGCGTTGGGCGTGGGCTCGGGGGCCCGGTGCTCGCCGAGGTTCAGGTCGTCGGTCTCCAGGTTGCCGTTGAGGTGCTGGTAGTAGAGGTAACCGGCGCCCGCCGTGCCCAGTATCAGCACCGAGAGGATCGTCGCCGACCAGCGCAGCACGCCGTGCTTGCGCCGCGTGGGCCGCCCGCCGCCCCCACCGCCGCGGCGGGCGTCGCCGTCGCCGGCGGGTGGTGCGCCGCCGCCCTTCTTCGCGCCGCCGCCCTTCCGCGAGCCCGCGCTCTTCCGCGAGCCCGCGGCCTTCCGCGCGCCCGCGCTCTTCTCGGCGCCGCCGCTCCTCTTCGCACCGGTGCTCTGCTCGGCGCCGGCGCGGCTGCCCTCGGGGGAACCGCCGGGACGCGCCTCGCCCTCGTGCGGTTCCCCGTCCCAGCCGTGATCACTGGCGTGCGGGGCGCGTTTCTCCGCCCCCTCCTTACGCACGCTGCTCTGCCTCATCCCCAGCCCCTCCCCGCCCCGTTCCCGAACTGCGCCCGCTCCGCGACGCCTTGGCTCATTGTTAGACGCAGAACGACCGCTTCAGGTCACTTGGCGCACACAGTCTTGTCGGCTTCGACTTTCTGAATGCCCTCTGGTGCCTTGGACGGCGCGGCGATGGGCTCCCCCGCCTCCTTGAAGTCGCTGCCGAGCGTCAGCTTCATGGCGGGAAGCCCCTGTGCGTTCTTCTCACGATTGCCCGGCTTCAGGGCGGAGGCGGGCAGACCCATGATGTCGGCGAGCCGACGGGCCTGGTCCGCCTCGCCGGCGCCGTACTCAAGAGTCGTCTTCTTGATCACGGCGGACGCGTTCCCCAACTGACTGGACTTCAGCACGCCCTCATTGTTCTGCAGCCACGTGAGAGTTTTCTGAGCGGCGCCGGTCTTGCCGCTGCCGTTGTAGATGTCCACGCGGACGTCGGAGGGGTCGGCCTTGGGGCCCTTGAGGCGGGCGGCCACCTCGGCCTTCTCCTTCTTCTTCACCTCGGTCAGCGACTGGTCGGCGCGCATCATCGCGAAGAGCGGCTTGGCCTTGGCCTCGTTGAGCACGACCGTCGTGTGCACCTTCTCGGCCGGGTTGTCGACCACCGGCGTCGTGGCGAAGCTCAGGTTCTTCACGTCGAGCTTGCCGAGCTCCATGCCGAGGTCACGGAGCTTCATGATGTCCCCGATCGTGGAGTCGACCGTGAGCGCCTTGGTGCCCGCCTCGGCGAGGCTGAACATCTTCTTCGGGTTGGTGAGCGTGTCGTTCGACTTCAGCTTGCGCATCAGCGAGCTGAGGAACTGCTGCTGGAGCTCGATCCGGCTCAAGTCGCCGCCGGTGCCCACCGAGTGGCGGGTGCGGACGAACGCCAGCGCCTCCTCGCCCTCGATGGTGTGCTCGCCCGCCGACAGCTTGAGGTGCGAGTCCGGGTCGTCGATGTCCTTGGCGAGGCAGACGTCCACACCGTCCACCGCGGACGAGAGCGTCTTGACCGCGTTGAAGTCGGCCACCATGAAGTGGTCGAGTTTTATCCCCGTGATCTCGGTGACCGTGCGCATGGTGCAGCTCGGCGTGCGGTTCTGCTGCCCCAGGCTCTCGTTGAACCGGACGTTCTTCGAGCCGGGGATGGTCTTCGTGCTGCCGTCCTTCTGCGTCGTCGGGCAGTCGGGGATGTCGGTGATCATGTCGCGCGGAATGCTCAGCGCGGTCGCGTTGGAGCGGTCCTTGGAGACGTGCAGCAGGATCGTGGTGTCGGCGTGCCCGAGGCTGCCCGCGTCGCCGTAGCCCTCGTTGCCGTCACCGCTGCGCTTGTCCGTGCCCACCAGCAGGATGTTGATGGCCCGGTCCTTGCTGAAGCCACCGGTGCCCGCGCCGTCGTCGGCGAGCGTATTGATGTTGTCGTTGAGGTGCTGGTAGTAGAGATAGCCCCCCACGCACCCGGTGACCAGCAGGAACGCCAGCGAGCCACCGGTCCACACCAGGATCTTCTTGCCCTTGGACTTCTTCGGCCGCTGCTTGCGCCTGCCGCCGGCGGCCTCCGGCTCCTTGACCCGGCGCCTGCGCTGCCCCGGCACCTCGCGGCGCTCCTCGCGCTCGCGCTGACGCGGACGGTCGCCGTTCGGCGCGGGGCGGCCGCGGCCTCTCTGGCGGGACGCTGGTCCACGGGGTCCGGGAACCGTCGACTGCCCAGCGGAAGGGCTCAGTCGCAATTCGTAATCACCGGTTTCCGGGTTGAGCACCCACTGGTCGGCGGGATCGATGTTCTCCGCCCGCCCGTCTCCCGTCGCCGCCCTTTCGGAGAAGTCGCTGCGCTCTCCCCTGCTGGGCCCACGGCCTTGCGCGTCCACGGTTGTCTGCGTCCTCCGTCGGGGCCACGCGGCGCCTTTTCCCCTCAAGAAGGCGCTCGGTCATTCGTCTCAGCGGTGCGCGGCCGAGAGGCCCGGCGCACCGGATCGCTCACACTATCCGCCCAGTTCAGCGCCGGACGACGCCGGTGACAAATTCCACTCCCCTACAACTGGGCAATCCGCCCTATTTCTTTGTGCGGAGCGGCTCCCCCTTGAAGATCGCTTTACTCGCAGGGCGGTTCGGCGGCCGTGTTGCCCTGGAATGTCGGTGCGGGCGACTGCGCGGGTGTGGGGTCGTCGGGCCTGTCGTCGGTGACGTTCTCGGCCGGCCGCTCGGGGTCCCGCGGCACCACCGCCACGGGGCCGTCGGTGCGGAGCCGGGTGAAGAGTTTCTCCGCGGCGGGCTCGACCAGCTCGTCGCGGTTCACGTCGTAGGCGTACGACTTCCTGGGAACGGTCAGGAACTGCACCCGTTCCGTGGGGATGTCGCGCATCCCACGCACCAGGTCGTACAGACCCCGGAGGCTGGCCAGTGCCGGGTCGGTCGTCAGCGAGGAAGTGGCCGCGTCGAGCACGGGATAGAGCTTCCCCGGATTCAGCAGGACGTCATTGCTGCGGACCTTCTTGACGAGCGCTCCGAGGAACTCCTGCTGCCGGTCCATCCGGTCGGTGTCGCTGCCGCCGCCGACGCTCTTGCGGGCCCTGACGAAGCCGAGCGCCTGTTCCCCGTCGAGGGTCCGCAGGCCGGGCGCGAGGTCCACCTGGGCGTCGGGGTCGGAGATCGGTGCGGTGAGGCAGACCTCGACGCCGTCCACGGCGTCGACCATGTCCTTGAACCCCGCGAAGTCCACGACCATGTGGTGGTCGACGCGGATTCTGGTCAGCTTCTCGACGGTACGGATCGTGCAGGCCGTTCCGCCGAACTCGTAGGCCCAGTTGAACTGGGCGAACCGGGGCCGGGTCCGCGAGCCGTCCGGCGTGCGGCAGCCGGGGATGTCCACCATCAGGTCCCGCGGGATCGACACGGCGGTCGCGCTCTGCCGGTCGGCGGCCAGGTGCAGCAGGATCGTGGTGTCCGAGCGCTGGGTGCCGGGGTCCTTGCCGTACTTCCGGTTGCCCTCGCCCGCGCGCGTGTCGGAGCCGATGACCAGGATGTTCTGCGCGTCGTGCACCAGGGGCGTCGGGCGCTCCTTCTCGTACCGTTCGAGCTCGGCGGCGGCGTCGGTGTCCCGGGTGATGTTGCCGTCGAGCTTCTTGTACGCCGCCCATCCCAGGCCGGCCGTGGCGAGCACGAGGACGGACACGCCGAGCCCCGCGGAGTGCAGCCAGCGGCGCCTGCGCCGCCCGAGGCCCACCCCGGTGGGTGTCGCGCCCGCGCCGGGACCCTGGGGCGCCCGCCGGTCCGGCGGGGCGCCCCGGTCTCCCGGTGTCCCCTCCGGCCCGGCGGGCGAGCCTGCGGTGTCGGTCACGTGGGCGTCCACCCCTCATGGCTGCGTCGGTACGTGGTGCGTACCTACGACCATGGCCCGGCGCGGCACCCGGGGCCTCTGGGCCCGGGGCCCGCGTGGGCCGGACGGGGGACGGGACGGGGTGGGCGCGGGGCGCGGGCCGGCGGGCATCCGCCCCGCCGGCGGCGCGCGTCAGCCCGCGGTCGACGTCACGCGTTCGTCCTCGATCCGCTTCGCGAGGCCGTCCGGGGCGAGCCGGTCGAGGTTGCGGCAGAGCACCACGGAGCCGCCCGCCACGAGCGCCGCGTAGAGCCCGGCGCTCAGGCCGCGCCAGTCGGTGTACGGCAGGCCGGACAGGACGCGCGACCCGGGGCCGAGCCCCTGCCCCGAGGCGTCGGCGCGGGCCCGCTCCACGACCTCGGCGCCGGTCAGCTCCTCCCCGGCGACCGCGAGGGCGGGCCCGGCCGGGTCGACGGGGGCGAAGGGCACGAACTGGTCGCCCTGCCCCGGCACCTCGACCGCGTAGTCGGCGAAGCCCTCGGGCGGCTGCGGGAAGCGCCCGCCGAGCGGCCGCAGCGCGAGCGCGACGCGCTCCCCGGAGCAGACGCGCGCGACGTCCAGCGTGTCGGGACCGCTGACGACGAGGTCCGCCGCCGTCGGGTCGCCGCCCACGTCCGCGACCACGCCCACCGACGAGCAGGCGAGCAGCCAGACGGCCGTCTGCCAGTGCGCGGGCAGCAGCAGCGCGACGCGGTCGCCGGGTTCGGCGGCGAGATCGCCCTGGAGCAGATTGGCGGTCTTGGCCACCCAATTGGCGAAGGTGGCCACGGACAATTCCACGCGCTCACCCGTGGCGTCGTCGTAGAAGGTGACCAGGGGGCGGCCCGGATCGGCGGCGAGCGCGGATCGCAGCAGGTCGGCAGGGGTGCGGTCGTTGGCGTTCACGGGCGCAAGGGTACGCGGACGCGTCGGCGCCCGGGGGGCTCGCGGGAGAGCGGGCAACACGCGGCGGCCACTTGCGGCCGATGACCCGTCAAATCCGCAATGGACAGATATGTTCAGCTATGCCAAACATCACTTGTATGCGTGGATTCCTTGCTTCCTCGATCGGCGTCACGTGCGCGGCCGCCCTTGCCCTGCCCCTCACCCTGCCCACGGCCGGCGCCCGGGCCGCGACGCCGGGCGCCCAGCCGCCCGCCGCGGACGCGGTACCCGGCACCACCCAGTCGCTTCCGCTCGGACCGCTGGACCACCGGCGCTCCGCGGGGCCCGCGGAGGCGCGCGAACAGGGCCTGAGCCGGCGCGACGTACGCCCGTACTCCCTGGTCGGCGTCGTCTGGGACGACCCGGACGACGAACTGCACGGGACCGTCCAGGTCCGCACCCGGCCGGCCGGCGGCTCCGTCTGGTCGGACTGGCGGGACGTCGAGACGCACAACCACGAGCACGCGGCCGACCCGGACGCCGCCGAGCGTGCCGAGGGCCGGGTCCGCGGCTCGACGGCGCCGCTGTGGGTCGGTGACTCCGACGGCGTGGAGATCCGCGTCCGCCCGGAGACCGCCACCGGCGCGGACCGCGCCACGGCTCCGGGCCTGCCCGGGGGCCTGCGGCTCGAACTCGTCGACCCCGGGGACGAGACCCCGCCCGGAACCACCACCGCCCAGAGCACCGCCAACCAGGGCGCCACGACCCTCGGCACCTCGATCCAGGGCGCCCTGCCGCTCGGCGCCCTGTCCGAGGCGTCGCAGGCCGTCGGCCTGAGCGTCGAGGCCGCCGCCGCGTCGACCGCGAACTCGCAGCTCGCCCCCCTCGGCGCCACCGTCATCCCGGAGCTGACGAAGCAGCAGACCGAGGCCGCCCTGACGGCGCGGGACGGTGAACCCGGGGCGGCCAAGGCCAAGCCCTACATCGGTCCCCGCCCGCGCATCGTCACGCGCAAGGGCTGGGGCGCCGACGAGAAGCTGCGGGAGAGGAACTTCGCGTACACCAAGACCGTGAAGGCCGCGTTCCTGCACCACACCGCGACCGGCAACAACTACTCCTGCCGGCAGGCGCCGTCCGTGCTCCGCAGCATCTACCGCTACCACGTCAAGAGCAGCGGCTGGCGCGACCTCGGCTACAACTTCGCGATCGACAAATGCGGAAACATCTACGAAGGCCGTGCCGGAGGTGTGGCCAAGGCGGTCCTCGGGGCCCACACTCTCGGTTTCAACACCTACACCACAGGGATCGCCGTCATCGGCACGTACAGCGGCACCAATCCGCCGAAGGCGGCCGTGAGCGCCATCTCCCGGCTGACGGCCTGGAAGCTCGGGCTGCACGGCCGCGACCCGAGCGGCACCACCACGTTGAAGTCGGGCGGTGGCAACCTGTACAAGAAGGGCGCGAACGTCCGGCTCCGGGTGATCTCGGGGCACCGGGACGGGTTCGCCACGGCATGCCCCGGCTCCCGTCTGTACAAGAAGCTCGGCACGACCCGGTCCACCTCGGCCCGCCTCCAGGGCCGCTGAGACCGGCCGCACGGCACTTATCGCACTATCTGCACGATCTGCACAGCCGTCTGCATACACTGGCCGGCCGAAACTCAAGTTCGGCCGGCCCCAGCAGGAAGCAGAGACGACAGGTGACAGAAGCGATCCTCCTGGTCGGCGGCAAGGGAACCCGGCTGCGACCCCTCACGGTCCACACCCCCAAGCCGATGGTTCCGGCGGCGGGCGTCCCGTTCCTCACCCACCAGCTCGCGCGGGCCCGCGCGGCGGGCGTGGAGCACATCGTCCTCGCCACCTCCTACCTGGCCGAGGTCTTCGAGCCCCACTTCGGCGACGGCTCGGAACTCGGCCTCCACATCGAGTACGTGACGGAGACCGAACCGCTCGGCACGGGCGGCGCCATCCGCAACGTGGCGTCGCGGCTGCGCTCGGGGCCCGACGAACCGGTCCTGATCTTCAACGGCGACATCCTCACCGGCCTGGACATCCGCGCCCTCGTCCGCACCCACGAGACGTCGGGCGCGGACGTCTCCCTCCATCTGACCCGGGTCGAGGACCCCAGGGCGTACGGCCTGGTACCCACCGATCCGACCGGCAGGGTCACGGCGTTCCTGGAGAAGCCGCAGACCCCGGAGGAGATCGTCACCGACCAGATCAACGCCGGCGCGTACGTCTTCCGGCGCTCGGTCATCGACACGATCCCCGCGGGCCGCCCCGTCTCGGTCGAGCGCGAGACCTTCCCCGACCTGCTGTCCCGCGGAGCCCACCTCCAGGGCATGGTCGACTCGACGTACTGGCTCGACCTGGGCACGCCCCAGGCGTTCGTACGCGGCTCCGCCGACCTCGTCCTCGGCCGCGCCCCGTCCCCCGCGGTCCCCGGCCGCCACGGCGAGCACCTGGTCCTGCCCGGCGCCTCGGTCGCCCCCGACGCCAAGCTCACCGGCGGCACGGTGATCGGCGCGGACGCCCTGATCGGCGAGGGCGTGCGGATCGCGGGCAGCACGGTCCTCGCGGGCGCGGTCGTCGAACCGGGAGCGGTGATCACCGACTCCCTGATCGGCGCGGGCGCGCGGGTCGGCGCCCGATCGGTGCTCTCGGGAGCGGTCGTCGGCGACGCGGCGACCGTCGGCGCCGACAACGAACTCCGCGAGGGCGTCCGCGTCTGGTGCGACGCCCGGCTGCCGCAGGGGGCGGTCCGCTTCTCCTCGGACCAGTGACGGCTGCTCCACGGACCTCTGCAAGAACGTATCTCCGCCACGCGTGCCGGTCACGGGACCGGCGGCCACCCCTTACCCTCGAAGGAATGTCGTCCCGTTTCGCCCCGCGCCCCCCTCGCACCCCGGTGCGCGGTGGCGGAACGGCCGTACCCGGGGGCGTCCCGCGCCAGGCCCAGGCGTCCCGGGGCCGCACCTGGCAGCCGCCCTTCCCGCTGGACCTCGGCCTGACCCTCGGCCCCCTGCGGCGGGGCCCCGGCGACCCCACCTTCCGTACGGCGCCCGACGGCTCGGTGTGGCGCGCGAGCCGCACGCCCGAGGGCCCGGGGACGCTCCGGGTGGCGATGCGCTCCGGCACGGTGGAGGCCGAGGCCTGGGGCGAGGGCGCCGACTGGCTCCTGGCCCACCTGCCCGCCCTCCTCGGCGAGGCGGACGACCCCGCGTCCTTCGCACCCCGCCACCGCCTCGTCGCGGCCTCCGCCCGCCGCCGGCCCGGGCTGCGCCTGGTGCGCTCGGGCCTGGTCCTCGAATCCCTGATCCCGTCGGTCCTGGAACAGAAGATCACGGTGGAGGAGGCCTACCGGGCCTGGCGCCTCCTGGTCCGCGGCCACGGCGAGCGCGCCCCCGGACCCCACCCGGACCTGTACGTGATGCCGGCCCCCCGCACCTGGGCGCTGATCCCCTCCTGGGAGTGGCACAAGGCGGGCGTGGACGACAAGCGGGCGTCGACGATCCTGCGTGCGGTACGGGTGGCGCGGCGCCTGGAGGAGGCGGCCCTCATGGAGCCGCCGCAGGCGCGGGCCCGCCTGGAGCTGATCCCGGGCATCGGCCCCTGGACCTCGTCGGAGACCGTCCAGCGCACCAACGGGGCCGCCGACACGGTGACCGTGGGCGACCTCCACCTGCCGGGCATCATCGGCCACGCCCTGGCGGGCGACCGCGACGCGGACGACGAGGAGATGCTCCGCCTCCTGGCTCCCTACGAGGGCCACCGCCACAGGGCGGCCCGCCTGATCCTCCTGACGGGCCACACCCCCGCCCGCAGGAAACCGAAGATGCCGAGGACGAACATCGCGCTGCTCTGACGGGGCGGGGCCGGCGAGCGAGGCGGAGCCGTCTACCGGACGGTGATGAAGTCCCCCGGGTCCCGCGGCACCCGCGCCGGGGGCGAGGCCGCCGGGTGGCCCACGGCCACCGCTCCCATGGGCTCCCAGGAGCCGGGCAGCCCGAGCGCCTCCCGCACGACGTCCCGGCAGAACATCGTCGAGGAGACCCAGGCGGAGCCGAGCCGCTCACCGGCCAGCGCGACCAGGAAGTTCTGCACCCCGGCCCCGGCCGACACGACGAACATCTCCCGCTCGGCGGTGTCCCGCCGATCGTCCCCGTACGCGTGGGCGCCGTCCGTGACCATGCAGGGCACCACCAGGCAGGGAGCCTTCCGCAGCAGGTCCCCGCGCCGCACCCGCCGGGCGACGGCCTCCTCGGACCTGCCGTCCCGCCGCAGGTCCGCGACCCACGCGTCCCGCATCGCGTCGAGCAGCCCGGTCCGGGCCGCCGCGGACTCCAGGAGCACGAACCGCCACGGCGTCGTGTGGTGCGGCGCGGGCGCCGTGACCGCCGCCGCGACGGCGCGGCGCACGGCCCCGGGATCGACCGCCTCGTCCGTGAACTCCCGCACGGTCCGCCGGAGCGTCACCGCCTCCCGCACCGCTTCGGACGTCCCGAGCCGGAACATGTCGTCCCGCGCGTCACGCACCAGCGCCCGCGCCCCCTCCTCGGCGGGGTCGACGACATGCGGCAGCCCCCGTACGACGGCGACGGGCAGCCCCGCGGCCTTGCCCTTGACGAGGTCGCCCGCGGCGGCCAGCTCGTCGGCGGTGGCGACGACGGTCGCGCTCAGCGGATTGCCGTGCGCGTCGGTCCCGCCCCGCAGGTCGTCGAGGACCCGCACGCCCGCCGCCCCGATGGCGACGTCGGTGAGCCCGGCGCGCCAGGGCCGCCCGAAGGTGTCGGTGACGACGACCCCGACGTCCACGCCGAGCGCGTCCCGCACCCCGTCCCGCACGGCACGGGCCGAGGCGTCCGGGTCCGCAGGCAGCAGGAGCACCGTCCCCGACGGTGTGTTCGAGGCGTCGACCCCGGCGGCGGCCATCACGAGCCCCTGCCGGTTCTCCACGATCCGCAGGGAGCCGCGGCGCGCCACGACCCGCACGGTCTCCGCGTCGATGGCCGCCTCGCGGTCCTCCGCCTCGACGACACGGCCCTCGGCCTTGCTGACGATCTTGGAGGTGACGAGGAGCACGTCCCCGTCGGCGAGGCCCGGCTCGGCGGCGACGATCATCTTGGCGAGGTCGTCGCCCCGGCGCACCTCGGGCAGTCCGGGCACGGCCCAGACGCGGTAGGACGGCGGGGTCACGTCCTGACCTCCGCGGCGAGGGCGAGGGCCTGCCGGGCCATCTCGGCGGTGGCGTCGGCGTCGGTCATCATCAGCGGGATGGCGCGGCAGCGGATACCCGCGCTCTCCACCCGCTCCACGACGCCCGCGTCCACGGTGTCGACGAGCCAGCCGTCGAGCAGTCCGCTGCCGTAGTGTTCGGCGACGGCGGCGGCGCTGGTCTCCACGCCGACGGCGGCGAGCACCTTGTCGGCCATGCCCCGCACGGGCAAGTCGCCCACGATGGGGGAGAGCCCGACCACCGGCACGCCCGCGTCGGCGATGGCCTCGCGGATGCCGGGCACGGCGAGGATGGTCCCGACGCTCACCACGGGGTTGGACGGCGGGAAGAGCACGACGTCGGCCTCGGCGATGGCCTTGAGGACGCCGGGTGCGGGCTTGGCCTGCTCGGCGCCGACGGGCACCACGGCGTGCGCGTCCACGGAGGCCCGCATCCGCACCCAGTACTCCTGGAAGTGCACGGCCTTCTGCTCGCCGTCGACCGTGACGGCCACGTGGGTCTCGACCCGGTCGTCGGACATCGGGATGAGCCGCACCCCGGGCCGCCACCGCTCGCAGAGCGCCTGCGTGACGGCGCTGAGCGGATATCCGGCGCCCAGCATCTGCGTACGGACGATGTGCGTGGCGAAGTCGCGGTCGCCGAGCCCGAACCACTCGGGCCCGACGCCGTACGCCGCGAGCTCTTCCTTGACCTTGAACGTCTCGTCCGTACGCCCCCAGCCCTGTTCTTCGTTGATGCCGCCGCCGAGCGTGTACATCACGGTGTCCAGGTCGGGGCAGACCTTCAGCCCGAACAGGTGGATGTCGTCACCGGTGTTGCCGATGACCGTGATGTCCGCGTCGGGCGCGGCCTTCTTGAGCCCGCGGAGGAAACGGGCGCCGCCGATGCCACCGGCCAGAACCACAATGCGCATGCGTCCAGCATGTCAGGCGGGTACGACAGTCCGTCAGGCGGTCACGGCACTCGCGGTGGTGGTGCCCGCGCCGACGGCGGCGCACCGCGCGGCGTGCATCGGCATCTCGGTCAGGCCGGGGAAGTAGACGTGCAGGCTGACGGCCGGTTCGAGGGAGTCGTTGACGACCTCGTGGACGTAGCCCGGCGCGAAGACGCGCTGCGCGCCCGCCGCGAGCGCTTTCGCGCCCCGGTGTGTGCGCTCGGTCAGTTCGCCGTCCAGGACGGTGAGCACCCCGGACGAGCGCCCGTGGCCGTGCGGGCCGCTGCCCTGTCCCGGCACCCAGGAGAGCAGCCACACCTCGTAGCCGGGACCGGTCCGCAGGCGGTGGTACCAGCGGGTGACGGCGTCGTACCGGACGAGGTGCTCCCAGCGGGAGCGGTCGGCGGCGATGGCGCGGGCCAGGCCGACGAACTCGGCCACGGTCTCGGGGTGCTCACGGGCGGGCTGCAGGAGGTGGGGGACCTCAAGGAGGTCGCCGGCGATCTGGAGGTCGCTGTCGCTGTTCATCGTGCGGTGGTTCCTCGGCGTGAGAGTGCTGGGTGTCACGGGGGACGGGCGGAGCGCGGCATCACGGGAAGCGGGTGGAGCGGGTGAAACGGCTCCGCGGGCGGAGGGCGCGTACGCCCTGCCGACGGGGCTCCGCGCGAGGGAGGCCCTATGGGGTCTGTGCGCGGAGGGCTCGACAGCTGGAAGGGATCAACAGCTGGAGCAGGAACAGCAACAGCGCGCGTGGGCAGCGTCGACGGAGCCGCTGGTGCGGTTCGTCGAAAGAGCCAGATTCGCGAGCATGCCCACCAGAACAGCGGCTCACACCTCTGATGTCAACTTGATGTCCGTTATGTGAGACCTGTTTCACCTCATCCGGTTGATCTGTCAGGTGAAAGGTTTGTGCACCCGACTCTCCGGACACATGGCGCAGCAACCGGCACTCAAACATCCACGTCTTGTCCGATGTGGGCGCGGCGGGTGCCGGCGGGCCGCTGCCTGCTGACGAATGTCATAGGTTATGCCGATTTGAACACTTACTGCATAGCCTTGGTTCCGCAGAGTGAATAAGGGGCCCAATAGCAGATCTCGGCTTGACTGGCCCGGATCGGCACACTTGTAATTTCACTCGTGTCGTTCAGCCGAAATCGGTAGCGGCAGCACCACGGGGACGCACAGACAGACGAGGGGCGCACATGACCGAGCTGGTTCAGGAACTGCTGGTCGAGGACGCGGACGAGGAACTCGGCTGGCAGGAGCGCGCGCTGTGCGCCCAGACCGACCCCGAGTCCTTCTTCCCCGAGAAGGGCGGCTCCACGCGCGAGGCCAAGAAGGTCTGTCTCGCCTGCGAGGTCCGCTCCGAGTGCCTCGAATACGCGCTCGCGAACGACGAGCGCTTCGGCATCTGGGGCGGCCTCTCGGAGCGCGAGCGCCGCCGCCTGAAGAAGGCCGCGGTCTGACGCGAACGGACATACGAGCCCGTGCCGCCGCCGACCGATCCGGCGCACATCCCCGTCGGACGCACCTCTGCCAACGGCCCGTCACCCGTGGGTTATCCACAGGCGGCGGGCCGTCCTGTTGCCAGCCGTTAGTGTGGGGCCCCGTCCGAGACGCCCCGTCGCCCCCGCAGGGCGCGGGCGTTTACCGCAGTCCATCGAACCGGGGCCCGTACCTCGATGTCCGTGCACAGCCATCCGGCAGCCCACCACGACGCTGCCGCCCCTGAGTTCCCGCGGCACGTCGTGACCGCCGTCCTGGTCTCCCACGACGGCGCGCGCTGGCTGCCCGACGCCCTGGCCGGGCTGCTCGGCCAGGAGCGGCCCGTGCAGCACGCCGTGGCCGCCGACACCGGCAGCGCGGACGACTCCGCCCGCCTCGTCACCGAGGCCCTCGGCCCCGACCACGTGCTGCACCTCGCCCGGCGCTCCGGCTTCGGCACCGCCGTGGAAGAAGCCGTCCGCGCCGCCCGGGTGCCGACCCCCGAAGAACTGCCGTACCTGAAACGGCCGAGCGGCTGGGACCCCGTCACCAGGACCTGGCGCGACGACGCCTACGACCTGCCCGAACTGCCGCACGGCGAGCCGGTGCAGTGGCTCTGGCTGCTGCACGACGACTGCGCGCCCGAGCCCGACGCCCTCGCCGAACTGCTGCGCGCCGTGGAGAACGAACGCGAGCTGGGCAAGGACGTCGCCGTCGTCGGCCCCAAGCTCCGCGGGTGGTACGACCGCAGGCAGCTCCTGGAGGTCGGCGTCTCCATCGCCAACAGCGGCCGCCGCTGGACCGGCCTCGACCGCCGCGAGCAGGACCAGGGCCAGCACGACCACGTCCGTCCCGTCCTGGCCGTCTCCACCGCGGGCATGCTCATCCGCAGGGACGTGTACGAACAGCTCGGCGGCTTCGACCGCGGCCTGCCGCTGATGCGCGACGACATCGACCTCTGCTGGCGCGCGCACGCCGCGGGCCACCGCGTCCTGGTCGCCCCCGACGCCGTCGTACGGCACGCCGAGGCCTCCTCGCGCGAGCGCCGCACCGTCGACTGCGTCGGCCGCACCGCGACGTCGCCGCACCGCGTGGACAAGGCGGGCGCCGTCTACACCCTGCTCGTCAACGCCCGGTCGGGCGTGCTGCCCTGGGTGCTCGTCAGAATCGTCCTCGGCACCCTCCTGCGCACCTTCGTGTACCTCGTCGGCAAGGCCCCGGGACAGGCCCTCGACGAGATCGCTGGCCTGCTGACCGCGGTCCTGCGGCCGGGCCGGCTCCTGGCCGCCCGCAAGCGGCGCGGCAAGTCCGCCCTCGACGCCGGTGAGCTGCGGGCCCTGTTCCCGCCACCGGGCGCGACCGTGCGGGCCACGGTCGAACAGACCGCCGGCGGCCTCTTCGGCAGCTCGGACGCCGAGGCCCCGGCGGGCGCCGGACGGCACGGCGCCGTCGAGTCCGGACCCGGCGGCGACGACGCCGACTTCCTGGAGATCGAGCAGTTCGCCCGCCTCAAGCGCGTCGCCCGCAAACCGGGACCGATGCTCTTCGTCGTCCTGCTCTTCGTCTCGCTCATCGCCTGCCGCGCCCTGCTCGGCGGCGGCGCCCTCGCCGGCGGCGCCCTGCTGCCCGCGCCCGCCGACTCGGCGGAGCTGTGGGCCCGCTACCTGGACGGCTGGCACCCCGTCGGCACGGGCGGCACCCAGCCCGCCCCGCCGTACGTGGCACTCGTCGCCGCCCTCTCCTCGCTCCTCCTCGGCTCCACCGGGCTCGCCGTCACCCTGCTGCTCGTCGCCTCGGTGCCCCTCGCGGGCTTCACCGCGTACTTCGCCTCGCGCCCGCTCGTCACCTCACGGCTGCTGCGCGCCTGGGCCTCCATCGCCTACGCCTTCCTGCCCGCCGTCACGGGCGCGCTCGCGGGCGGGCGCATCGGCACCGCGGTCCTCGCCGTCCTGCTGCCGCTCATCGCGCGCGCGGGCATCGCGGCGAGCGGCCTCGCCACGTCCGGTGACGCGCGCGGCACCTGGCGCGCCACCTGGGCGTACACCCTGCTCCTGACCCTGGCCACCGCCTTCACGCCGGTCGTCTGGCCGATCGCCCTGGTGCTCGGCCTCGCGCTCCTCGTGGTGCGCCGCCGCGACCTCACGGCCTACGGACCGCGCTTCCTCGCCGCGCTCGGCACCCCGCTGCTCGTCCTCGCGCCCTGGTCGCTCACGCTGCTGCCGTTCGGCTTCTTCACCGAGGCGGGCCTGGAGTTCGGCGCCGGTTCCGCGAGCGCGTTCGACCTGCTCGGGGCGAGCCCCGGCGGCCCCGGCACCGTCCACGGACTGCTGCTCATCGGCATCGTCCTCGCCGCGCTCGGCGCCCTGCTCCGCACCGAACGGCAGCGAGCGGTCCGCACCGCCTGGTGCGCCGCCCTGGTCTCCCTGGTCTTCGCCGCCCTGTCGAACGCCTCGGCGTGGGCCGGACCCGCCACCCTGGCATACGGCATCGCGCTCCTCGCCGCCGCCGCGCTCGGCGCCGACGGGGCACGCGCGCGCGTCGCCGAGCAGAGCTTCGGCTGGCGTCAGCCCGTGGCCGCCCTCATCGCGTTCGCCGCGGCGGCCGGGCCGCTGCTCGTCGCCGCCGGGTGGATGATCCGCGGCGCCGAAGGTCCGCTGGAGCGGCGGGACCCGGTGCAGGTGCCGGCGTTCGTCGCGGAGGAGAGTGGCACCCAGGACCAGGCCCGCACCCTCGTGCTCGACAGCGACTCGGCCGCCCGGGTCTCGTACACCCTGGCCCGCGGCTCCGGCGCCCGGCTCGGTGACGCCGAACTGGCCGCGGCCGCCGGTCCCGACGACAGGCTCGACAAGATCGTCGCCCGCCTCGTCGCGGGCTCCGGCGCCGACCAGGCCGACCAGCTCGGCGGCTTCGCCGTGCGCTACGTCCTCGTACGCGAGGGCGCGCCGCGCCAGATGAGCCGCACCCTGGACGCGACGCCCGGCCTGACCCGGCTCAGCCAGGAGGACGGCAGCGCCCTGTGGCGCGTGGACCGGCAGGTCTCCCGCGCCGCCATCGTCCCGAAGGAGGGCGACCCCGAGCCCGTCGCCGCTGGCCCCGTCGAACTGCACACGAAGATCCCCTCGGGCGAGTCCGGCCGCGTGCTGCGGCTCGCCGACGCGGCGGCCCCCGGCTGGACGGCGACCCTCGACGGCCGCCCGCTCACCCGGACCACCCTGGACGGCTGGGCCCAGGGCTTCGAACTGCCCACCGCGGGCGGCCGCCTCGACGTGACCTACGACGCGCCGCTCGGCCACTCCGCCTGGCTGTGGGCGCAGGGCGCGCTCGCCGTCGTCCTCGTCGTCCTCGCCCTGCCGGGACGCCGCCGTGACGTCGACGACGACCTGCCCGACGAGCCCGCCGCCGCGGACCGGGCGGCCGAGGGCGAGGGCCGCAGGGCGCGCAGGCTGCGGGCCCAGAGCGAGCAGGCCGCGCAGGAGGCGGGCCAGGACGTACCGTCTCCGCCCTCGCACGAACCCCCGCCGGCGGTCCCGCACCAGCAGGGCTGGGACGCGCCCGCCCCCGTGGGGGCCGGCCAGGGCACGCACGAAGGCCACGAGGGCGCGCAGGGGCACGAGCAGCTCCACCAGAGCGGCGCGTACCCGCCCGGGACGTACGGACAGCCGGCCTACCAGGCGGACGCCTACCAGCCGGATGCCTACCAGCCGGCCGCCTACCAGGGCGGGCAGGCGTATGAGGGCGGGCAGGTCCACGCGGGCGGACAGTACGACCCCTACGCCTCCTACGGAGGGGCGAGCGGGGGCTACGGCGGCGATCAGCAGTACAACGGCGCCTACGAAGACCCGTACGAGCAGCGGCGGCCCCCGATGCCGCCCCCGCCCCCGCAGCCGCCCCACGGCACCGACAGCGAGCGCCCCGACGGGAGCCAGCAGTGAACCGCACCACCCAGTCCCTCATCGCCGTGGTCGTCGTCCTCGGCGCCGTCACCGGGTACGCCGCGTCGGCCGGCACCGGCGGCACGGACGACGGCAAGGCGAAGGCCGCCGCGCGGCTGCCCGTCGAGCGCACCAGCCTGCTCTGCCCGGTGCCCAGCGGCTCCGACCTCGCCGAGACGACGTACACCGCGTACACCCCGAAGTCGCGCGGCACCGAGGGCACGGGCGGGGCGGAGCTCGTGCCGGTCCTCAAGCAGCTCACGGACGCCCCCGAGGAGCACGGCAAGGGCAAGGACGCCAAGCCCTTCCTGACCCAGGAGAAGCAGGGCGAGGCGGTCGGCGGCGAGCAGTCGGGGGCCGAGGCGCCCGCGCTCATCGGCACCGCCGACGGCCCGCTCGCCCCCGGCTGGACCGTCCAGCAGACCACCACGTACGCGGCGGGCAGCGGCCGCGGCGCCCAGGGCACCAACTGCACCGCGCCGGACACCGACTTCTGGTTCCCCGGCGCCAGCTCCGCCAAGGACCGCAGCGACTACGTCCACCTGACGAACCCGGACGACTCCGCGGCCGTCGTCGACGTCGAGCTGTTCGGCCCCGACGGCGAGGTCACCTCCGAGGTGGGCGAGAACATCCAGGTCCAGCCGCACTCCAGCGTCCCCGTGCTGCTCTCCACGCTCGCCGACAAGGCGTACCCGAACCTCACGATGCACGTGACCGCGCGCACCGGCCGGGTCGCGGCGGCCGTGCAGTCCTCCGACGAGAAGCTGGGCGGCGACTGGCTGCCCGCCGCGGCCGACCCGGCGAGCAGCGCCGTCCTGCCCGGCATCCCCAAGGACGCCACCTCGGTGCGCCTCGTCGCCTTCACGCCGGGCTCCGAGGACGCGGACGTGAAGATCCAGCTCGCCTCGCCGACCGGCACGATCACTCCGGCGGGACATGAGTCCCTGCACGTCAAGGCCGGTATGACGGCGGCGGTCGACCTCGATGACCTCACCAAGGGGGAGGCCGGTTCGCTGCTGCTCTCGCCGACCGACAAGGCGGTGCCCGTGGTGGCCGCCCTGCGCGTCACCCGCGGCAAGGGCAGCCGTCAGGAGACGGCGTTCATCCCGGCGACCGCACCGGTCGCCGCGCGGTCGACGGTCGCCGACAACCGCGCCGAGGGATCGACGCTCTCCCTGGTGGCACCGGAGAAGTCGGCCGAGGTGAGGGTGACGGCCTCACCGGGCACCGAGGGCGGCTCGCCCGCCACGAAGACGTACACGGTCAAGGGCGGCACGACCCTGGAGGTCGACCCGCCGAAGCCCCAGGGCCTGAAGGGCACGTACGCCCTCACGGTGGAGACCGTGTCCGGCGGTCCGGTCCACGGGTCGCGGATGCTGGCCCTGCCCGAGGGGGGCATCCCGATGTTCACCGTCCAGACGCTGCCGGACGACCGGGGGACCGTCTCCGTGCCCGAGGCGGAGCGGGATCTGCGGGTGCTGCAGAAGTGAGCCGCGGGGAGGGGCGGGGCCGGCCGGGCACGAGAACGCGGGCCTCAGTCCCCTCCAACCCTCTCCGGTCCCCGCAGTCCCGTCCTGGCCCTCTCAGATCCCCGCAGTCCCGTCCTGGTCCCCTCCGGCCTTCTCAGTCCTCGTCCCCGTAGCGCGGGTCGACCGACTCGGGGGAGAGGCCGAGCAGGTCGGCCACCTGCTCGACGACGACCTCGTGCACCAGGGCCGCGCGCTCGTCGCGGCCCTTGGTGCGGATCTCCACCGGGCGGCGGTAGATCACCACACGGGCGGGCCGCCCCTCGGCCGCCGTGATGGCGCCGCCCAGCGGCACGACCTCGTCGCGCCACTCCGCGTCCCGGCCACCGGGGCCGCCGAGGGGCGGCACTTCGAGTACGAGGAAGTCGATCTCCGCGAGCTGCGGCCAGCGCCGTTCGAGACGCTCCACGGAGTCCTGCACGAGATCCGAGAAGGCCTCGGCACGGCTCGCCGAGAGCGGCACCTGCGGCGGCGCCACGGGGCCGCGCATGCCCCTGCCGTGGCGGTCGCGACGGCGGGGCCTCGGTTCTCCGGAGGGGGGCTGTACGTCGTCCATCACTGACGCAGCGTAGTCCCCGAGATCGCCCTTTCCGTACGGAGCGCGGCATGTCGCTTCCTGACCGGTCATGCCCGGGTTGGACTCGATTACGTATCCTTCCGCGACCGTCCTGGCCGTGCCAAATGACTCGATTCGCGCCATGTGGTGACCGGATTCAGTACCAGCAGCCCCTGCGGTCACTGGCGTCCCCGCAGGTCAACGAGGTGCGTCAGGGTCACTCCCGCCCCGGGCGCACGACGCGACACGGTGGGGTGACGTCGTCGAGAGTCGTCGCGGCCCGCTCAAGAGTGCGGTACCGTCCAACGCTGTGAGCCCTGTACGTCGCTGTTCGCGCACCGCTTGCGGCCGTCCCGCCGTCGCGACGCTGACGTACGTCTACGCCGACTCGACCGCGGTCCTCGGCCCCCTCGCCACCTACGCCGAACCCCACTGCTACGACCTGTGCGCCGAGCACTCCGAGCGCCTGACCGCGCCCCGCGGCTGGGAGGTCGTCAGGCTCGCCCACGCCTCGGGCCCGGCGCGCCCCTCCGGCGACGACCTCGAAGCGCTCGCCAACGCCGTGCGGGAGGCCGCCCGCCCGCAGGACCGGGCCGCCGAGGGCGGCGGACCGCGCGCCGCGGACCCCATGGAGGTCGCCCGCCGCGGCCACCTCAGGGTGCTGCGGTCACCGGATTCCTGACGTCCGGGACTTCTGAAGTCCGGGACTTCTGAAGTCCGGGACTTCTGACGCCCAGGACCCATGGCGCCGTCGAAGCTCCTGGCCCGGGGGCGCCTTCACCGAACCCCCTCCGTCACACGCGTTGACGCCCGTTCACCGCCGCCACGACGATTTCGCCACCCACAGCCCGGGAGGCGTCCCTTGTTCGTGCAGCAGCTTGAGCCCGTCGCCGACTCGCTCGGCCTCTCCGCCCTCGTCGCGACCCTGCCCCTCCTGACCGTCCTCGTCCTGCTCGGCGCCGTCCGCATGAAGGCCCACCGCGCCGGGCTCATCGGGCTCGCGGTCGCCGTCCTCGTCGCCTGGCTCGCGTACGGGATGCCACTCGGCCAGACCGCCTCAAGCGCCGCGCAAGGCGCCCTCTTCGGCCTCTTCCCCATCCTGTGGATCGTGGTGAACGCCCTGTGGGTCCACCGCATGACGGTCCGCACCCGGCACTTCGACGTCCTGCGCCGCTCCTTCGGCCGCCTCTCCGACGACCCCCGCGTCCAGGCGCTCGTCGTCGCCTTCTGCTTCGGGGCGCTCCTGGAGGCCCTCGCCGGCTTCGGGGCGCCCGTCGCGATCTGCTCCGTCATGCTCGTCGCCCTGGGCTTCGACCCGGTGCGCGCC
The DNA here is from genome assembly GCF_040654435.1 of Streptomyces sp. NPDC050703. Lineage (NCBI taxonomy): Bacteria > Bacillati > Actinomycetota > Actinomycetes > Kitasatosporales > Streptomycetaceae > Streptomyces > Streptomyces sp. NPDC050703. Next base: position 12,304 of record NZ_JBFAHX010000024.1, on the reverse strand, counting down.
GCCGTCGTCGCCCTCGTCGCGAACACCGCGCCCGTCGCCTTCGGCGCCATGGGCACCCCCGTGGTGACGCTGGCCCAGGTGACGGGCCTCCCGCTGGACACCGTCGCCACCGTCGTCGGCCGCCAGACCCCGCTGCTCGCCCTGGTCGTACCGCTGCTCCTGGTCTGGCTCGTGGACGGGCGGCGCGGCCTCCGCGAGACCTGGGTGCCCGCCCTGGCCTGCGGCACCGCCTTCGCCGCCGCCCAGTTCGCCGCCTCCAACCACGTCTCCGCCCAGCTGGCCGACATCGGGGCGGCCCTGCTCGGAGCGGGCGCCCTGGTGGCCGTGCCGCACGCGCGCAGGCCCGCCGCCGAGCCCGTCCGCGCGGCGGTCCTCACCGGCGTACGCAGCGAAGACCTCGACCACGACGACCCGCGCCCCGACGTGCTGCGCGCCTACGCCCCGTACGCCCTCATCGTCGCCGTCTTCTCGCTCGCCCAGATCCCCGCGGTGAAGGACCTCCTCGCCGGGGCGACGCGGACCTTCGACTGGCCCTTCCTCGACGTCGCCGACCCCTCGGGCGACCCGGTCGGCGGCAACGTCTTCTCGCTGCCCCTGGCGTCGACCGGCGGGACGCTCGTGCTGCTCGCCGGCGTGGCGACGGCGGCCGTCATCGGCGTACACGCGCGCGTGGCGGTACGGGAATGGGCGGCCACCGTCCACGAGCTGCGCTTCGCGATCCTCACCGTGACGTGCGTGCTCGCCCTCGCGTACGTCATGAACCTCTCCGGACAGGCGGCCACGATCGGGCACTACGTGGCCGCCGCCGGCGCGGGCCTCGCCTTCCTCTCGCCGGTGCTCGGCTGGTTCGGCGTCGCCGTGACGGGCTCCGACACCTCCGCCAACGCCCTCTTCGGCGCGCTCCAGGTGACGGCGGCCAGGGAGGCGGGTCTCTCGCCGGAGCTGCTCGCGGCAGCCAACAGCTCGGGCGGCGTCCTCGGCAAGATGATCTCCCCGCAGAACCTGACGATCGCGTGCGCCGCCGTCGGGCTCGCGGGCAGGGAGGGCGACCTGCTGCGCAAGGTCCTGCCGTGGAGCCTCGGACTGCTCCTGGTGATGTGCCTGGTCGTGGTCGGCCAGAGCACGGTGGTCCTCGGCTGGATGCTGCCGTGAGTGGCGCAGGTCACCGCCGGTCGTTGCGGGTAGTTTGGAGAGCCCGACGTGGGGTGACCGACGTGGGGAAGGATTGATGTGACCCCGGGGGCACGATGTGGCCACGGGGACCGCTGAACTCCCAGAATCTCCCAGAATCTCCAGAGAGGGTTGGCCGTGACTGCTGATCTGTCCCAGATCGTGAAGGCGTACGACGTCCGCGGGGTGGTCCCGGATCAGTGGGACGAGTCGATGGCCGAGCTGTTCGGGGCGGCTTTCGCACAGGTCACGTCGGCCGACGCGATCGTGGTCGGCCACGACATGCGCCCCTCGTCGCCGGGCCTCTCGCGGGCCTTCGCGCGCGGCGCGGCGGCCCGCGGCGTGGACGTCACGGAGATCGGCCTCTGCTCCACCGACCAGCTCTACTACGCGTCGGGCGCGCTGGACCTGCCGGGCGCGATGTTCACGGCCTCGCACAACCCCGCGCGGTACAACGGCATCAAGATGTGCCGCGCGGGCGCCGCCCCGGTCGGCCAGGACACCGGCCTCGGTGAGATCCGCGCCCTGGTGGAGGGCTGGCTGGAGTCCGGCGCCCCCGAGGACGCGGCGAGCCCGGGCACCCTCACGCGGCGCGAGACGCTGACGGACTACGCGGCGCACCTGCGCGGCCTCGTCGACCTGACCGCCATCCGCCCCCTGAAGGTCGTGGTCGACGCGGGCAACGGCATGGGCGGGCACACCGTCCCCACCGTCTTCGACGGCCTGCCGCTCGACCTCGTCCCGATGTACTTCGAACTGGACGGCACCTTCCCCAACCACGAGGCGAACCCGCTGGACCCGGCGAACATCGTGGACCTCCAGGAGCGCGTCCGCGCCGAGGGCGCCGACCTCGGCATCGCCTTCGACGGCGACGCGGACCGCTGCTTCGTGGTCGACGAGAACGGCGCCCCGGTCTCCCCCTCGGCCATCACCGCCCTGGTCGCCTCCCGCGAGCTGGCCCGCCACGGCGGCAAGGGCACGGTCATCCACAACCTGATCACCTCCTGGTCCGTCCCCGAGGTCGTCAAGGAGAGCGGCGGCACGCCCGTGCGCACGCGCGTGGGCCACTCCTTCATCAAGGAGGAGATGGCCAAGACCGGCGCGATCTTCGGCGGCGAGCACTCCGCGCACTACTACTTCAAGGACTTCTGGAACGCGGACACGGGCATGCTCGCCGCCCTCCACGTCCTCGCGGCCCTCGGCGGCCAGGAGGGCACGCTCTCCGCCCTGGTCCAGCAGTACGACCGGTACGCGGGCTCCGGGGAGATCAACTCCACGGTCGACGACCAGACCGCCCGCCTCGCCGCGATCAGGACGGCGTACGAGGGCCGGGACGGCGTCACCCTCGACGAGCTGGACGGCCTCACGGTGACGGCGGCCGACTGGTGGTTCAACGTCCGCGCCTCCAACACCGAGCCCCTGCTGCGGCTCAACGTCGAGGCCCGCGACGAGGCCACGATGACGAAGGTGCGCGACGAGGCGCTGGCGATCATCCGCGGGTAGCCGCCCCGTGGGGGCGCTTCCGTACCGCGGGGCGGGCCTCCGTCCCGCGGGGCGGTCCCGGGTCCCCGGGGCGGCCGCGGTGCCGCGGGGGCGGGCTTCGGTCCGTCCCCACGCCGCGCCGCGCACGGAGGTAGGCTGACCAGGCCGCATCCTGCCCCGTCGCAACCGGTACCGCAGGACCGCGGGAACCCACCACATCAGCTCGAAGGGACCCACCCCATGGCGCTCGAAGCCGGCCTCCTGGAGATCCTCGCCTGCCCGGCCTGCCACGCTCCCCTCAACGAGACGGACACCGAGCTGGTCTGCACGGCGGACGCCAAGGAGTGCGGCCTCGCCTACCCGGTCCGCGACGGCATCCCCGTCCTCCTGGTCGACGAGGCCCGCCGCCCCGCGTAACGGCACGGCGAACCCGCGTACGGAACCCTCTCGCGCCCGCGTAGGGAACCCTCCCGCGCACGGCACGATCCCGCGCACGGCACGAGCGCCCGCGTGGCGGCGCGCGCCGTCCGGGAAGCGCCCGACCGCCCGAAGGGCACGGCGTACGTGCCTCGTGACACCGCACCGCGCAGGAAGCGCCGGCCACCGGACGGGACCGGCGATGCGCCCCGCACGACAACGCCGTGCAGGAAGCCGCGCACGGCGATCGGAGGCCTGACCCATGCTCGACGAGTCGCTGCTGGAAGACCCGGAGGCGCTGGCCCGCGCCGACCGCCGCGGACTGCTCCGCGGCGCCGCGGAGGCGGGCGCCCGCGTGCGCACCGCGATCCGCCACGCCACCGAGGCCGGGCTCACGGAACTCAAGCCCGACGGCCGCCCCCGCGCCATCCTGATCGCGGGCCCGGGCACCGCCGCCGCCTGCGTCGCCAACGTCCTGGACGGCCTGGTCAGCGCCGCCTGCCCCGTCATCCGCCTCGCCCCGACCGGCGTCGCCCCCGCCGCGGGCGCCCTGCGCTGGGCACTGCCCGGCTGGGTCGGCCCGGTGGACCTGCTGCTCATCGCCACCCCCGACGGTTCCGAGCCGGGCCTCTCGCTCCTCGCCGAGCAGGCGTACCGCCGCGGCTGCACGGTCGTCGCGGTCGCCCCCGCCCGCACCCCCATCGCCGAGAGCGTGGAGGGCAGCCACGGCCTCACCGTCCCCATGGCGGCCTCGCCCTACGGCGCCTACGAGGGCGGGCACGACGAGGCCGCGCGCGCCGCCCTCTCGTACGAGGCACGCCGCGTCGAGGACGAAGCCGCCCCCGGCGCCCCCGGCACCCTGTGGGCCCTCCTCGTCCCGCTCCTCGTGCTCATGGACCGCACGGGCCTCACCGCCGCCCCCGTCGACGCCCTGCAGAGGCTCGCCGACCGCCTCGACCGCGTCGCCGAACGCTGCGGCCCCGCCATCGCGACGTACGGCAACCCCGCCAAGACCCTCGCCGCCGAGCTGGCCGACGCCCTCCCGCTGATCTGGACCGAGGGCCGCACCGCGAACGTCGCGGGCCGCCGCTTCGCCGCCGGCCTCGCCGAACTCGCCGGGCACGCCGCGCTCGCCGCCGAGCTGCCCGAGGCGCTGCCCGCCCACGGCGCGCTCCTCGCGGGCAACCCCGCCGGAGGCGACGACACCGACGACTTCTTCCGCGACCGCGTCGACGACCCGGCGGCCCTCCGCGCGCGCGTGGTGCTGCTCCGCGACCGCCCCGTGGACGCCGGCGGCCTCACCGCGGCCCCCGCGGCGCGCGAACTGGCCCACGGCCACGACGTCGCGCTCAGCGAGCTGGAACCGGAGGACGGCGACGAACTCGACGCCCTCGCCGACCTGATCGGCATCACGGATTTCACCGCCGTTTACCTGTCGCTCGCCGACAGGGACTGATCATGACCCCGCGGTCCAGTGCCGTGCCGCCACCGGTCGACCCCGCAGTCCAGCATTCGCGTACGTAAGGGAGAGCCCCTCCGTGGACCGCCTCACCAACACCATCCGCCCCTACGCCTGGGGTTCCACCACCGCCATCGCGGAGCTCACCGGCGTCGAGCCGACCGGTGAACCGCAGGCCGAGATGTGGATGGGCGCCCACCCGGGCGCGCCCTCGCGCACCGGGCGCGGCACGCTCGACGAGGTCATCGGCGCGGACCCGGAGCGTGAGCTCGGCAAGGCCGCGGCCGACAAGTTCGGCCCCCGCCTGCCCTTCCTGCTCAAGCTCCTCGCCGCGGGCGCCCCGCTCTCCCTCCAGGTCCACCCCGACCTCGCGCAGGCCAAGGAGGGTTACGCGGACGAGGAGCGCCGCGGCGTCCCGATCGACGCCCCGCACCGTAACTACAAGGACGCCAACCACAAGCCCGAACTGATCTGCGCCCTCACGCCGTTCGACGGCCTGTGCGGCTTCCGCGCCCCCGCCGAGACCGCGAACCTCCTCGACGGCCTGGGCGTCGACTCCCTCAAGCCGTACGTCGACCTGCTGCGCGCCCACCCCGAGGACAAGGCTTTGCGCGAGGTCCTGACGGCCGTACTGACCGCCGACCCCGAGCAGATGGCCGAGACCGTCACCGAGGTCGCGGCCGCCGCCCGACGCCTCGGCGGCGCCTACGCCCCCTACGCCGGCATCGCCCACCACTACCCCGGCGACCCCGGCGTCATCGCCGCGATGCTCCTCAACCACGTACGGCTCCAGCCGGGCGAGGCACTGTTCCTCGGCGCCGGCGTCCCGCACGCCTACCTCGACGGACTCGGCGTCGAGATCATGGCCAACAGCGACAACGTCCTGCGCTGCGGCCTGACCCCCAAGCACGTCGACGTCCCCGAACTCCTGCGCATCGTCCGCTTCGCGCCCACCGACCCCGGAATCCTTCGCCCCGAGGCCTCGTCCGACGGCGAGGAGGTCTACGAGACCCCGACCGACGAGTTCCGCCTCTCCCGGTACGTCCTCCCCGAGGGCGCCGCCCCGCACGACCTCACCGCGGGGACCCCGCAGATCCTGCTCTGCACCGCGGGCTCGGTCCGCACCGGCGAACTGACGCTCGGCCCCGGAGAGTCCGCGTTCGTCCCCGCGGGCGAAAAGGCCGAAGTGTCCGGCCCCGGCACGCTTTTCCGCGCCTCCGTGGTGGCCTGACGCAACAGCACCCCCGCGTGCTGCAACAATGACCCACCGCACAGGCCGGGCACAGCACCGCCCGCCGACAACGGCCGAGAACACACGGAAGCGAAGGGACCCCGGGCACTCATGAGCGCGTCAGGCGGAACAAAGGCGATTGTCGCGGCACTCGCCGCGAACCTCGCGATCGCGGTGGCGAAATTCGTCGCGTTCATCTTCAGTGGCTCCTCGTCGATGCTCGCCGAGAGCGTCCACTCCCTCGCCGACTCCGGCAACCAGGGACTGCTGCTCCTCGGCGGCAAGAAGGCACAGCGCGAGGCGACCCCGCAGCACCCGTTCGGCTACGGACGCGAGCGGTACATCTACGCCTTCCTCGTCTCCATCGTCCTCTTCACGGTCGGCGGCATGTTCGCGATCTACGAGGGCTACGAGAAGATCAAGCACCCGCACGAGCTGGAGCACTGGTACTGGCCCGTCGGAGTCCTGGTGTTCGCGATCATCGCGGAGAGCTTCTCCTTCCGCACCGCCATCAAGGAGTCCAACCAGACGCGCGGCGGACTCAGCTGGACGCAGTTCATCCGCCGGGCCAAGGCCCCCGAGCTGCCCGTCGTCCTCCTGGAGGACCTCGGCGCGCTCGTCGGCCTGATCCTCGCCCTCGGCGGCGTCGGCCTCGCCCTGGCCACCGGCGACGGCGTCTGGGACGGCATCGGCACGCTCTGCATCGGTGTCCTGCTCATCCTGATCGCGATCATCCTGGCCGCCGAGACGAAGTCGCTGCTGCTCGGCGAGGCCGCGGGCACCGCGGAGGTCGAGAAGATCGAGAAGGCCGTGGTCGACGGCGACACCGTCACCCGCGTCATCCACATGCGCACGCTCCACCTCGGCCCCGAGGAACTCCTCGTCGCCGCCAAGATCGCCGTCCAGCACGACGACACCGCCACCGAGGTCGCCGCCGCCATCAACGCGGCGGAGGAGCGCATCCGCACCGCGGTCCCGATCGCCCGCGTCATCTACCTGGAGCCCGACATCTACGACGAGGGCGCCGCCGCCGCGGGCGAGAACCCGGCGAAGACCCCGGGCGGCCACTGACCCGGCCCACACGGTACGAGGAGGGGCCCCGCACCGGGCAGGTGCGGGGCCCCTCCCGTGTCTCGTTCCGGCCGCCGGCAGCCCGCCCGCCCCACAGGCGGGCTGGGGTTCGCCGGGCCTCGCGGTGTAGCTTGGTGGCTGAGCCAGACGTCGCTGCTGATGGCGGTCGGGCGGTCCTCGCACGGACCGGCCGAGGGAGAGAGGGCCTCCGACGGACTGCGCTGCGCGCGCCGGTGCACCCTGGTACCCGACGCCGCAGATCAGCCATGCCCATCCCTCGACCCATCCACGAGGAGCAGCTCACACATGACCACCGCCACCAACGGCCAGGACTTCAAGGTCGCCGACCTCTCCCTCGCCGACTTCGGCCGCAAGGAGATCACGCTCGCCGAGCACGAGATGCCCGGCCTGATGTCGATCCGCAAGGAGTACGCCGAGGCGCAGCCGCTCGCCGGCGCCCGCGTCACCGGCTCCCTGCACATGACCGTGCAGACCGCCGTGCTCATCGAGACCCTGGTCGCCCTCGGCGCCGAGGTCCGCTGGGCCTCCTGCAACATCTTCTCCACCCAGGACCACGCCGCCGCCGCCATCGCGGTCGGCCCGAACGGCACGCCGGACAACCCCCAGGGCGTCCCGGTCTTCGCCTGGAAGGGCGAGACCCTGGAGGAGTACTGGTGGTGCACGGAGCAGGCGCTGACCTGGCCGAACACCCCCACCGGCGGCCCGAACATGATCCTGGACGACGGCGGCGACGCCACGCTCCTGGTCCACAAGGGCGTCGAGTACGAGAAGGACGGCAAGGTCCCGGCCGTCGAGACCGCCGAGAACGACGAGCACCGCACCATCCTCGAACTCCTGCACCGCACCATCAGCGACGGCTCGCAGAAGTGGACCCAGCTCGCCTCGGAGATCCGCGGCGTGACCGAGGAGACCACCACCGGCGTCCACCGTCTCTACGAGATGCAGCGTGACGGCGTCCTCCTCTTCCCGGCGATCAACGTGAACGACGCCGTGACGAAGTCGAAGTTCGACAACAAGTACGGCTGCCGCCACTCCCTCATCGACGGCATCAACCGCGCCACCGACGTCCTGATCGGCGGCAAGACCGCCGTCGTCTGCGGCTACGGCGACGTGGGCAAGGGCTGCGCGGAGTCCCTGCGCGGCCAGGGCGCCCGCGTGATCATCACCGAGATCGACCCGATCTGCGCGCTGCAGGCGGCGATGGACGGCTACCAGGTCACGACGCTGGACGAGGTCGTCGACACGGCCGACATCTTCGTCACCACGACCGGCAACAAGGACATCATCATGGCCTCGGACATGGCCAAGATGAAGCACCAGGCGATCGTCGGCAACATCGGCCACTTCGACAACGAGATCGACATGGCCGGCCTCGCCGCCATCCCGGGCATCGTCAAGGACGAGGTCAAGCCGCAGGTCCACACCTGGACCTTCCCCGACGGCAAGGTCCTGATCGTGCTGTCCGAGGGCCGCCTGCTCAACCTGGGCAACGCGACCGGTCACCCCTCCTTCGTGATGTCCAACTCGTTCGCGGACCAGACGCTGGCCCAGATCGAGCTCTTCACCAAGCAGGAGGAGTACCCGACCGACGTCTACGTCCTCCCCAAGCACCTGGACGAGAAGGTCGCCCGCCTCCACCTCGACTCGCTCGGCGTGAAGCTCACGACGCTCCGCCCCGAGCAGGCCTCCTACATCGGCGTCAAGGTCGAGGGCCCGTACAAGTCGGACCACTACCGCTACTGAGGGCCCGGGCGGCCACGGCCGTGGCCGCCGGCGGGTCACGGCTGCGGTCCGCCATGACCGCCGGCGGGGCACGGCTGCGGGTTTGCCACGGACGCAGGCGGGCCGCGGCTGCCCCGGCGGCTCGCCGCCACTGAGCCGCTGGTTCGGTCGCGGCTCCGGCGGTGAGCGGGTGCCCCGGCGGTGATCGGGTGCTCCGGCGGTGATCGGGTGCTCCGGTGGCGACGGGTGCCCTGGTGGCGACGGGTGCCCTGGTGGTGACTGGGTGCCCCGGTGGTGATCGGGTGCCCGGCGGTGACAGGGTGCTTCGGTGGTGACGGGTGCTCCGGCGGTGACGGAGTGCCCCCGGTGGTGACTGGGAGCCCCAGCCGGGACCGAGTGCCCCGGCGGCGGTGACCGGACCAGCGCGCAGCCCTCTTCAGCAGGCCCTCGCCACCCGGCGGGGGCCTGCTCCGTACCCTGGCCCGGACCGTCCGATCAGGACCGGGCGGACACGCCCCGCGTGCCCCCGCACGGATCGGACCCGCCCCACCTGACCGAGGACCCAAGCCCATGCCCCGCGGCCGATATTCGCTCCATGACGTGCACGATCACACCCCCCTCGGTGAAGAGCACTTCCACTGCGCACCCGGCCCCTCGGGCTGGCGCTACGTCGCCCAACGCACCACCCCCACGAACCCCCGGGCAGGCTCCGTCGACCTCGCGCTCGACGACCGCGGCCGCCCCATCCGTCTCGAACTCCACGCGGGGGACTGGCAGGTCCGCGCCGCCGCCCTCAACGGCGTCACCTGGGTCCGCACGGACCCCACCCAGGCCCACGCCACCGAGGACAACGCTCCCGCCCACGCCTTCACCGGCACATCCCCCGCCTTCCTCATCGCGACGGCCAGGCTGCTGCGCCTCGCCCCCGCTTCCCCCGCGACCCGCGTCCGTCTGGTCGCCTTCACGGACCCGGTCCTCGCCCCCCGCACCCTCGACCAGTCCTGGGCCCTGCTGAAGAGAGAAGCACACCCCACTGACAACGGCCCGCTGACTGTGGACGAATACCAGGTCACCGCCCTGGACACCGGTGAGCAGCACGCGGTCCACATCGCCGGCGACGTGGTCCTCGCGGCCCCCGGCATCGAGCTCGAACACCTCGAAACCCCGCCGTCCGCCTTCGACTGACAGCCTCCCCCCGAGGCCCGGACGCTCAGGAGGGCGGCACGAACCCCGTGGCGGGGGAGGCCGGCGCCTCACCACCACCCGGCGGGGCAGCCGGGCTCGCGGCAGGCGCGTGCCGCTGGGCCGACTGAACGGGCACGGGCCACGACGGCTGCCCGGCACCGGGGGCATGGGCGGCTCCGGCAGCTCCGGCAGCTCCGGCAGCTTCGGCAGGTCCGGCGGCACCGGCGGTTCCGGTGGCATTGGCCACATGAGCGGCTCCGAAAGGCTCGGCCGCCCCGCCGAAGGCCCGCTGCGCGTCCCGCGCCTGCCGCTCGTGCACGACGGCCGCCAGATACGCGGCCGGCGGCACGCCCTGCGGCACCGAAGCCCCCGTACGCGCGGCCAACTCGCCCGCCAGCCGCTCCGCCATCGCCAGGCCCACCCGCGGGTCGAGCTGGCCCAAGCGCGTCAGGTACTGGCGAATCGACAGCCACAGCTCCTCGGGGACACCGGACAGATCCGTCCCCGCGAACCGTCCGGCGAGCCAGGGCGGCGGAGGAGGAACGAAACCCCCGCGCCCCGCGGGAACCCGCTCACGCACGACCAGCGTGCCCGCGAAGACGTCCCCGAGCCGTCGCCCGCGCGCGGAAACGAGCGACGCGACACAAGCGACGACCCCGAACGTCATGAGGATCTCGACGACCCCCATGGCCCCCCGCACCAGGGCATGCCGGAACCGGATCGGCCCGCCGTCGTCCCGCACCACCCGCAGCCCGCACGCCAGCTTCCCCAGCGACCGTCCATGGCTGAGCGTCTCCACGGCGATGGGGACGCCGACGAGGATGAGGAGGAAACCGGCGACCGCCACCGCGGCGGCCGCCGCGTCGTCCAGGGAAGCGGTGGAAGCCACGATCCCGATGGTCACGCCCAGATAGAGCGCCCAGGCCACCGCCAGATCGATCACCAGGGCCAACGCCCGGCTGGGCAGCTTCGCCGGACGCAGCTCCAGCGCCACCGCCTCACCCGTCACAAGCTCACTCACGACCGCCGCCCTTCCCCGCCCTGCCGTAGGACTGACCAGTCTGCCAAGCTGAGCCATCACGCGCCGCAGTACGAGGAGCAGCCACCCGATGGACCTCGACGTCTTCGTGACCGCCCACCGAGCCGAGTGGGACCGCCTGGACACTCTGCTGCGCCGCGGACGCAAGCTCTCGGGGACCGAGGTCGACGAACTCGTCGCCCTCTACCAACGCACCGCCACCCACCTCTCCCTGATCCAGTCCAGCGCGCCCGATCCGCAGCTCACCGGCCGGCTGACGCATCTGGTGGCACGCGCGCGCAGCGCCGTGACAGGCACCCGCCGCGCCTCGTGGCGGGACGTGACCCACTTCCTGACCCGGGGCTTCCCCGCCGCCGTCTACCGCGCCCGCCACTGGTGGGTCCCCACCGCACTGCTCTCGACGGTCCTGGCGGCGGTCATCGGCTGGTGGACAGGCACCCACCCCGAGGTGCAGTCGTCGATCGCGGCCCCCGCCGAGCTGCGAGAACTCACCCGACCCGGTGGTGAGTACGAGACCTACTACTCAAGCCACCCAGCGGCGTCCTTCGCCGCGCAGGTCTGGACGAACAACGCCCAGGCCGCCGCCATGTGCCTCGTCCTGGGCGCCTTCCTGTGCTTCCCGGTCCTGTGGATCCTCTTCCAGAACATGCTCAACCTCGGGGTGGGCGCCGGTCTCATGTCGTCGGCGGGCCGCCTCGACACGTTCCTCGGCCTGGTCCTGCCGCACGGCCTCCTGGAACTGACCGCCGTCTTCGTCGCCGCCGGCACGGGCCTGCGCCTGGGCTGGACAGTCATCGACCCCGGCACGCGAAGTCGCCGCACCGCCCTCGCGGAGGAGGGGCGCGCCGCCCTGGGCATGGCCATCGGGCTGGCCCTCGTCCTCTTCGTGTCCGGTGCCATCGAAGGCTTCGTCACACCCTCGGGCCTGCCGACCTGGGCCCGCATCGCCATCGGCGTCGCCGCCGAGCTGGCCTTCCTGGCGTACGTCTACGTCCTCGGCGGACGAGCCGCGCGCACCGGCGAGACCGGCGACCTGGACCGCACCGACCGCAGCGCGGCGGCACCCAGCGCGGCCTGATGTGCGTCACGCCCCACAGAGCTGCTACTGTCCTCTTCGCCCCGGAAAAACCGTTGACACGGAGGACCTGGGGAGGTAGATTCGAACAGTTGCCTAGAGCTGGACAAGGTCCAGCGGCGGCAGCTAGGGTCTGTCTGCTTCTTGAATTTCATTGATCGAGAAGCCACCCCCGATCATTCGGAAATCTCAGCCGGTAAGACCGGCCGAAAACTTCTGATAAAGTCGGAACCGCCGGAAAGGGAAACGCGAGAGCCGAAAGGCCGAGCGGGAACCGGAAAGGCGCCGAGGAAATCGGACACGAAAGAGTCTGATAGAGTCGGAAACGCAAGAACAAAAGAAACACCGAAGGGAAGCGCCCGGAGGAAAGCCCGCAAGGGTGAGTACAAAGGAAGCGTCCGTTCCTTGAGAACTCAACAGCGTGCCAAAAGT
>NZ_JBFAHX010000023.1:0-143579 GCF_040654435.1 Streptomyces sp. NPDC050703 | reverse complement strand
CATTCCGAACCCGGAAGCTAAGCCTCATAGCGCCGATGGTACTGCAGGGGGGACCCTGTGGGAGAGTAGGACGCCGCCGAACTTCTTTTAGGGAATAACCCCCGCACCTTTTGGTGCGGGGGTTTTCTGCGTTCCGGGTGTCCGGTGTTTCTACAGGCGGCCGCCGGCCTTGAGGGACAGGTATGCGTCCGCCAGTGCAGGGGCCAGAGCCTCCGGGGCGGCGTCCACCACCGTGACGCCGCGATGCGCGAGTTGTTCCGCGGTGCGGTGCCGTTCTGACTGTGCCTGGGCGGCAGCTGCCGCGTCGTAGACGGCTTCTGTCGTTCCGCGGGCGGTCGCCATCTGCTGTACGTGAGGGTCCGCCACCGAGGCGACCACGACTTTGTGGCGCTTGGTGAGGCGAGACAGCACGGGAAGCAGCCCTTCCTCGACCGGGGCCCGGTCCAGGCTGGTGAGCAGCACGATCAACGCGCTGCGGGGAGCCGTGCGCAGAGCCGTCGACGTCAGGCCGTGAGCGTCGGTCTCGATGAGTTCGGGCTCCAGCGTGGCCAGCGCGTTGACCAGGGAAGGCAGGACATCGCCCGCCGACCGGCCCTGGACGAGGGCCCGTACCCGACGGTCGTAGGCCAAGAGGTCGACCCGGTCGCCGGCCCGGGAGGCGAGGGCGGCCAGGAGCAGGGCCGCGTCCATGGAGGCGTCGAGGCGTGGGGCGTCACCCACCCGGCCGGCTGAGGTGCGGCCGGTGTCGAGGACCAGGAGGATGTGCCGGTCGCGCTCCGGGCGCCAGGTGCGGACCGCGACGGTGGACCGGCGTGCTGTGGCTCGCCAGTCGATGGAGCGGGTCTCGTCCCCGGGAACGTAGTCGCGCAGGCTGTCGAATTCGGTGCCTTGGCCTCGGGTCAGCACGCTGGTGCGGCCGTCGAGCTCGCGCAGGCGCGCCAGCTTGGCGGGCAGGTGCTTCCGGCTGGCGAATGGGGGCAGGGCGCGTACGGTCCAGGGCACCCGGTGGCTGCCCTGCCGGGCGAAGAGGCCCAGGGGGCCGTACGAGCGGATGGTCACCCGGTCGGCCTGGTGGTCGCCGCGCCGGGTGGGGCGCAGGCGCGTGGTGAGGCGACGTCGTTCGCCGGCCGGGATCGTCAGGCGGTGGCGGGGCTCGATGGCCCCGGCCGACGTGGTGGCCCCGGCCGGGGGCTGCTGGCTGCTCGGGGGCCAGGCGTCGCGGATGACGGCGCGCAGGGGGCGGCCGGAGGGGTTCGTGACCGTGAGGTCCACGGCGGCGGTTTCCCCGAGGCGTACGGAGGTGTCGCCGGAGCGCGTCAGACCGAGGCGGCGTACGGGTGCGGCCAGGGCGACATCGCAGGCGCAGGCCAGCGCCAGGGGCGTGTTGACGGCGAGGATGCCTGTCCAGCCCGGTTCCCAGATGCCCACGGGAAGGCTGCCGAGAGCCGCGAGGAGGACGGCACGTCCGGTGAGGGCCATCAGCGGGGGACCGGAACCTGGGCGAGGATCGCGTTGATGACGGAGTCGGCGGTGACGCCCTCCATCTCGGCTTCCGGGCGGAGCTGCACGCGGTGGCGGAGGGTGGGCAGGGCCAGGGCTTTGACGTCGTCGGGGATGACGTAGTCGCGGCCGGTGAGCCAGGCCCAGGCGCGGGCGGTGGAGAGCAGTGCCGTGGCGCCGCGGGGCGAGACACCGAGGGTGAGGGACGGCGAGTCGCGGGTGGCGCGGCAGACGTCCACCACGTAGGCGGTGATCTCGGGGGAGACGGAGGTCTTCGCGACCGAGGTGCGGGCGGCTTCCAGGTCGGCGGGGCCCGCGACGGGGCGTACGCCGGCGGCGCGCAGGTCTCGTGGGTTGAAGCCATCGGCGTGGCGGGTGAGGACGTCGATCTCGTCCTGGCGGGAGGGCAGCGGGACCGTCAGCTTGAGCAGGAATCGGTCCAGCTGGGCCTCGGGGAGAGGGTATGTGCCCTCGTACTCGACCGGGTTCTGGGTCGCCGCCACGAGGAAGGGCTCGGGGAGTGGACGTGCGGTGCCGTCGACCGTGACCTGGCGTTCCTCCATCGCTTCGAGGAGCGAGGACTGGGTCTTGGGGGGCGTGCGGTTGATCTCGTCGGCCAGGAGGAGGTGGGTGAAGACGGGGCCCGGCTGGAAGGAGAACTCGGTGGTGCGGGCGTCGTAGACGAGGGAGCCCGTGACGTCGCTCGGCATCAGGTCCGGGGTGAACTGGACGCGCTTGGTGTCCAGTTCGAGGCTTGCTGCGAGGGCGCGGACCAGCAGCGTTTTGGCCACTCCGGGGACGCCTTCCAGCAGGACGTGACCGCGGCAGAGCAGTGCGACGACGAGGCCGGTGACGGCCGGGTCCTGGCCGACCACGGCTTTGGAGATCTCGGCGCGCAGGGCTTCGAGGGAAGCGCGGGCGCGGTCGGGGTCCGTGGTGGGCCCGTTGTCAGTGGTCGGGTCCATCATGAATGGCGTACCTCACTTTCGAGGGCGTCGAGTCGGTCGGCGAGGGCGATGAGTGCTGCGTCGTTGCCCGGGGGCGCCCCGAAGAGGAGGAGATGCAGGTCTTGACCGGGGGAGCGAAGGTGCGAGGACAGAGCTGGGACCAGGGTTTCGGGCGCGTGGGCCTGTGCGGGCGGTACGCCGACGAGAGGTGCGAGGCGGCTGCGGGAGGCGGTGCGCAGGGCGTCGGCCGCGCGGTCGCGGGCGTCCGCTCGGCGATACAGGCGGGCGCGGCCCTCGACCGTCTCTGAGGCGCGGATGACCACGGGGAGGCGTTCGGGGACGAGGGGGCCGAGGCGCCGGGCCCGCCACAGGGCGGCGAGGGCGGCGGCGATGGCGAGCTGCAGAGCGGCCCATCGCCAGCCCGCTGGGATCAGGTCGAAGAAGCTCCGGCGCTCGGTCTCCGTGGCCGCCCGGTCATCGGAGAGCGAGGGGAGGTACCAGACCAGCGTGGGCCGGGAGCCCAGGAGTTGCAGGGCGAGTGAGGCGTTGCCCCGCTCGTCGAGGCGGCTGTTGAAGAGTATGTCGGGCGAGCCGAGGACCACGGTGTCGCCCTGACTGCGGGGGGCGGGGAGATGCAGGAGGCTGGGCAGGCCGTCGCTGGGGTAGCAGGCCTCGGCGTCGGGGGCGAGTGTGTCGTACCGGATGCCGCCCGTGTCGGCGGTGCCCGCGCGGCGGGCCGCCGGCAGGGAGCAGGCGGGGGCCAGGGCCGAATCGGTGCTGGGGGTGGTGTCGGCGGTGACACCGGGGGCCAGGGTGCCGATCGAGCGGGGGCCCGGTGCGATCAGGACGGTACGTCCGGCGGAGTTCTCGGTGGCCGCGTGGAGCCGGGTCCTCTGCCGTTCCGTGAGCAGGTCGGGGTTGGCCACGAGGAGTGTGGTCTCGGGGCCGGCCGCGGACCGGGCCTCCTCGGTGGTGGTGACCACACGGGTGGAGACGCCGTTCCGGCCGAGGATTTCGGCGACGGCCCGGCTGCCGTGGGGCTCGGCGGAGCGGGGGTCGAGGCGGCCGTGCTGGCCGCCGGAGCGGACCACGGCGATGGCCACGCCCGCGGCCAGGAGGAGCACCAGGGCGAGGACGATGCCGCGCGAGCGTGTCCAGAGCCGGCGTGGGGTGGGCGCGAGCGAGGTCTCGCCGTGCGGTGGACCGGCCGTGGCCGAGGGGGCGTCGGGCGGGGGTTCGGGGGAGGGGGACGGCTCGGCGGAGCGAGGCATCTCGGTGGGGTGCGGGGAGCCGGTCATTCGGCCGCCCCCTGGGAGCTGCTGCTCGATGTGGTGCGGGCGGTGCTGGTCAGCGTCGGTCTGGTGCGTTCCAGGTCGTCGTCGAGCCCGGTCAAGCGGCGGTACGCGGGCTCGTCGGTGGTGCGTCCGCCGTACGTCACGTCGTCGAACTCCCGTGCCGCCTCGCGGAGTCGCACGGCGTGGGCGGGCAGGGTGCGGCCTGCTTCGGCGGCGGCCTCGTCGGCGGTGCGACCGGGGCGGGGGTCGAGGAGCGCGCGTTCCTCCAGGGCACGGACGAGGGCGCGCATGCGCTCCTGGACGGCTTGGTCCCAGTGGGCCGCGGCGGCGTGTGCCTCGGCGGCGGTGCGGTGTTCGGCGGCACTGCGGGGGCGGTCGTCGAAGAGGGCGGGTGCGGAGGAGGGGACGCGCCGGGGGGTGCCGAGGCGCCACCAGAGGGCCGCGGCCAGGAGCGCCACGGCCAGGACGATGACGAGAAGCCCGATCCCGCCGCCCGGGGTGGCTCCCGCGGCGGCGGAGAACAGGTCGTCGATCCACTCCCAGAAGCGGTTCAGGGCGCGCTGGAGCAGGCTGGGATCGTTCTCGTGGTACGCCGGTCTGGACAGCTCGCGCTCGGCCGCTTCCCGCGCGGGGGCGCGCGGGATCGTCACCGGTGGTTCGTCGCCGGAGCGCGGCAGGAGCGGTGCGGTCCCCCACCGTATGAGCACTGCCCCCGCCGCGGTCACCGCATCAGCTCCCGGGGGTGCCGGGCGGGTTGGCCGACCGGTCGGGGAGGCCGGCCGCGCGGGCGAGTTCGAGGTCGAGTGCCTCGCGGCGGATCCGCTGGTCGATGTAGAGGAGCACGGTGACCCCGGCCGTGATGGGGAACGTCAGCATGGAGCCGATCACCGAGCCGACGCCGCTCACGATGAGGAAGGTCCAGCCCAGGTCACCGGTGTTGTTGAGGAAGCCCGTGACGCCGTCGCCGCTGAGGGCGCCGGCGATGAAGGTGAACGGTATGACGATGATCGACGCCACGATGTTCGCGATGATGGCGGCGAGCAGCTGGATGCCGAAGACCCGCCACCAGGAGCCGCGGACCAGTTTGACCGAGCGGGCCATGGACTTCTTCACGCCCTGCTTCTCCAGCATGAGCGCGGGAGAGGCGAGCGAGAAGCGGAGCACGGTCCAGACGGCGAAGACGGTCGCGGCGAACCCGCCGAGGACGGCGAGGCTCGCGCCGGCCTCGGTGGAGCCGGCCAGGGCGATGAGGACGCCGGGCAGGACGCCGACGGCGACGATGGCCGTGCCGATGAGCGGGATGAGCAGTGTGAGGCCGACCAGCTTGGCCAGTCGGGGGCGCGAGTCCTGCCAGGCCTCGGTGGTGGTCACCGACTTTCCGAGCACCGCACGGCTGGTGACCATCGTGAGCAGGGCCGTCGCGACGATGGTGCCGAGCAGGGTGATCACGAGGACCACGCCGGAGCTCAGCAAGGTGTCGCCCATGGCGCGGGTGAGCTCGCCGAGGGTGGCGCTCGGGTCGTTGAGGGCCTCGGTGTCGGCGGCGTCGTTGAGGACGAGTCCCTGGAGCAGGACGACGACGATCTCCGTGAGGACGGCGACGGTCAGCGAGATGCCGAGGACCGTGCGCCAGTGGGCGCGCATGGTGGACACCGCGCCGTCGAGGATCTCGCCGACGCCGAGCGGGCGGAGCGGGATGACGCCCGGCTTGGCCGCGGGCGGCGGGCCCTGCCAGGCGCCCCAGCCGGGGTAGCCGCCGGGGCCGCCCGGAGGCGGGCCGCCCCAGCCCCAGCCGCCGCCCTGGCCGGGCGGAGGGGGCGGGGGCGGCGGGGTCTGGCCCTGGCCCGGGTGCGGGCCGCTGGGCGGGGACCACTGGGCAGGCGGGGGCTGCTCCTTGGACCACTTCGGTGGACCGCTCGGTCCACCGGGGCCGGTGGGCTCGCCGGCGTCCGGCTTGCCGGAGTCCTGCCCGTCGTCGGAGGAGGGGGCGGATCCGGGCGAGGCCCAGCCCGGAGTGTCGTTCATCGTCGCTCCTTCACGGTGCCCGCCCGCGGGTGCGGCGGCTGGTTGCCAGCCATCGTGCCACGGGCCCTCGACGGGGTGACCGGGGGCCGGAGAGGCTGGATACCTTCAATTGTCCGTGGGGTAAGGGGCAGACTGGTCGGATGGCTGATCAGTACGCGCAATCCGGCGGGGACATACGGCCGACCGGCACCCCCGCGATCCCCGCGATCCGCTGGGACGAACCTCCCGAAGGCCCCGTCGTGGTCGTCCTCGACCAGACCCGGCTGCCGGGCGAGGAGATCGAGAGGGTGTGCACGGACGCGCCTGCCCTGGTGGAGGCGATCAGGACGCTCGCGGTGCGCGGTGCGCCGCTGCTGGGCATCGCGGGGGCGTACGGCGTCGCGCTCGCCGCGGCCCGCGGGTTCGACGTGGACGAGGCGGCGGACTCCCTCGCGGGAGCGCGGCCCACCGCGGTCAACCTCGCCTACGGCGCGCGCCGGGCCCAGGCGGCCTACCGCACGGCGCTGACGGGCGGCGCCGACCACGCGGCGGCGGCGCGGGCCACGCTCCGGGCGGCGCGGGCGCTGCACTCCGAGGACGCGAGGGCCAGCGAGAGGATGGCGGAACACGGCCTGGCGCTGCTCGACGAGCTGATGCCGGGCGGCGGTCACCGCGTCCTGACGCACTGCAACACGGGGGCGCTGGTGTCCGGCGGGGAGGGCACGGCGTTCGCGGTGGCGCTCAAGGCGCACCGGGCGGGGCGGCTGCGCAGGCTCTGGGTGGACGAGACGCGGCCGCTGCTCCAGGGGGCGCGGCTCACGGCGTACGAGGCGGCGCGGAGCGGTATGGCGTACACGCTGCTCACGGACAACGCGGCGGGGTCGCTGTTCGCCGCCGGCGAGGTGGACGCGGTGCTGATCGGTGCCGACCGCATCGCGGCGGACGGTTCGGTGGCGAACAAGGTGGGCAGCTATCCGCTCGCCGTGCTCGCGCGGTACCACCGGGTGCCGTTCATCGTCGTGGCCCCGGTGACGACCGTGGACCTGGGCACGCCCAACGGGGCGTCCATCGAGGTGGAGCAGCGGGCGGGCCATGAGGTGACGGAGGCCGTGGTGCCTTTCGCGCCGGCGTTCGGGCGGGACGCGGGGAGTGGCCTGCCGGTGGCGCCGCTGGGGACGCAGGCGTACAACCCCGCGTTCGACGTGACGCCGCCCGAGCTGGTGACGGCGATCGTGACGGAGGAGGGGGTGCTTTCGCCGGTGACGGTGGACGGCCTCGCGGAGGTCTGCGCGAGGTCGGGACAGGTGTCGATCGGTTAGCCGGGTTCGTCGCGGCGGCAGATCGCTGCGGCGGCGCGGGACATCTGCCGGGCGGACCGCTCTGACCTGTGGGCCGGTCTGTCTGGCGGGACTGCTGCGCCCGGCGGGCTGCTGTGCTCGGCGGGACCGCTGCGGGGGCGTGGGATCGCTGCCCGGTGGGTTGTTCAGCCCGGTGGGACGACTTCGCCCGGCGGGCTGCTCTGTACGGCGGACCGCTGGCCCTGGCCTGCGGCTCCGTTGCGGGGACGAGCGGTTGTGAGGTGCGGTTCCGCGCGTGGTGCGGGGCCGGTGGAGGATAGGGGCGGTGGCCGAGTGGCCACCGGTGAGGGGGGCGGGGCGCCCGGCCAGAGGGTCGTGGCGTCAGCTGAGAGCTGGGGGGCGACCGGGTCGACCGGGAGCCGGGATTGGCCCGGGGCCGGGTGCGGCCTTGAGCCAGGAACTGGCCCGGGGCCGTCGGGTCGGCTCTTGAGTCGGGGTCGGCCCGGAGTCGGGATCGGCCTGGAGCCGGATTGGTCGGCAGTCGGGATTGCCGGGGCTGGTCCCGGAGCCGGGATTGATCGGAGACCGGGCCGGGCCTTGAGCCGGGACTGGTCCGAGGCCGGGTTCGGCCTTGCATTGGGACTGGCCCGGAGCCGGGTTCGGGCTTGAGGCGGGGCTGGGGCGAGGCTGGGAGCGACTGGAGGCCGGGTCGGTCCCGAGTCGGGGTCGGCCGGGGGCCGGGATCGGCCAGTGGGCCGGGGCTGGCGGGATCGCGGCGGTCCTGCCCGGCCTTCGTCACCGGTCCGCGAGGGCCGTCGCGGCGGCTGTCGGGCGGGTCGGAGGCCGGCCGGGGGGCCGAGCGCTGTGGATCACCGCAGACAGTGATGGCCTGATACGACTATCGTCACAGGCCAGTGACCTCTCTCACCAGCAGCCCAGTCACTGTTACGAGAATGGGATGATGTCAGGCATGAAGGGACGAGTCCTTGTCGTCGACGACGACACCGCACTGGCCGAGATGCTCGGGATTGTGCTGCGTGGTGAAGGTTTTGAGCCGTCGTTCGTAGCTGATGGCGACAAGGCGCTGGCCGCTTTCCGGGAGGCGAAGCCTGATCTTGTGCTGCTCGACTTGATGCTGCCCGGACGGGACGGCATCGAGGTGTGCCGCCTGATCAGGGCGGAGTCGGGCGTACCGATCGTCATGCTCACGGCCAAGAGCGACACCGTGGACGTGGTGGTCGGTCTGGAGTCGGGGGCGGACGACTACATCGTCAAGCCGTTCAAGCCGAAGGAACTGGTGGCCCGGATCAGGGCGCGGCTGCGGAGGTCGGAGGAGCCCGCTCCGGAGCAGCTCGCCATAGGTGACCTGGTCATCGATGTGGCCGGGCACTCCGTGAAGCGGGAAGGGCAGTCGATCGCGCTCACGCCGTTGGAGTTCGACCTGCTCGTGGCGCTGGCGCGCAAGCCCTGGCAGGTGTTCACGCGCGAGGTGCTCCTTGAGCAGGTCTGGGGCTATCGGCACGCGGCGGACACCCGTCTGGTGAACGTGCACGTCCAGCGGCTGCGCTCCAAGGTTGAGCGGGACCCGGAGCGGCCCGAGATCGTGGTGACCGTCCGTGGCGTCGGTTACAAGGCCGGACCGAGCTGACATGTCGCGGGACAGTTCCACCTCGGCGCCCGGGGGTCCGGGGGCTCGTCCGGGGCGGACTGGCCCGGGGCGGCGGGCCTCCGGGTTCGGGCGGCTCGTCGACGGCGGACTGCTGCTCCAGGGCGGTGTGCAGGGCAGCCCGGTGCTGCGGCTCTTCGTACGCTGGGTGCGCCGCCCGCTGCTGCCTGCGGTGCGTCTCTGGCGGCGGAACATCCAGCTCAAGGTCGTCGTCACGACCCTGCTGATGTCGCTCGGCGTGGTCCTCATGCTGGGCTTCGCCGTCATGAGTTCGGTCAACAACGGCCTGCTCAAGGCCAAGGTGAAGGCGTCGCAGAGCCAGGCCGACGGTGGCTTCCGGGCCGCTCAGGACAGCGTCAACGCCGCGCGGCAGAGTACCGGGCAGGGACAGGACGGCAGCACCGTCGACGGGCGGAACGCCGCCGTGTGGATGTCCGACCTGGTCGAACAGCTCTCCAGCGGCGGGCAGAACGCGTTCGCCGTGGTGACGCTGACCTCCGCGAGTGATGTGGGAGTACGCGGCTCGCGGGCGTCGGGCGGCGTGGAGCCGATCCTCAGCGTGCCCGAGGAGCTGCGCAGCCGCGTCGACAAGGGCGCGGGCGTCTACCAGGCCAACACACGCATCGTGTTCGACGACGGTCGCGAGGCGCAGCCGGGCCTGGTGATCGGCAAGCGCCTCAATGATCTCCAGGGCGATCCGTACCAGCTCTACTACCTCTTCCCGCTGACGCAGGAGGAGGAGTCGCTCAACCTCGTCAGGACGACCCTCGCCACCGCGGGGCTCTTCGTCGTGGTGCTGCTGGGCGCCATCGCCTGGCTGGTGGTGCGCCAGGTGGTCACGCCCGTCCGGATGGCGGCGGGGATCGCCGAGCGGCTGTCCGCGGGGCGCCTGCAGGAGCGTATGAAGGTCACCGGTGAGGACGACATCGCGCGGCTCGGCGAGGCCTTCAACAAGATGGCGCAGAACCTGCAGCTGAAGATCCAGCAGCTGGAGGAGTTGTCGCGGATGCAGCGGCGGTTCGTCTCCGACGTCTCGCACGAGCTGCGCACGCCGTTGACGACCGTACGGATGGCGGCGGACGTCATCCATGAGGCGCGGGAGGACTTCGACCCGGTGACCGCGCGGTCGGCCGAGCTGCTCGCCGATCAGCTCGACCGGTTCGAGCTGCTGCTCGCCGACCTCCTGGAGATCAGCAGGTTCGACGCGGGGGCCGCCGCGCTGGAGGCGGACGCCATAGACCTGCGCGAGGTCGTGCGCAGGGTCGTCGGCGGCGCGGAGCCGCTCGCCGAGCGCAAGGGCACCCACATACGCGTGGTCGGTGACCAGCAGCCGGTGGTCGCCGAGGCCGACGCCCGTCGGGTGGAGCGCGTGCTGCGCAATCTCGTGGTCAACGCCGTGGAGCATGGCGAGGGCAAGGACGTCGTCGTACGGCTCGCCGCGGCGGGCGGCGCCGTCGCCGTCGCCGTGCGGGACTACGGAGTGGGGCTCAAGCCCGGCGAGGCCACCCGGGTCTTCAGCCGCTTCTGGCGGGCGGACCCGGCACGCGCGCGTACCACGGGTGGTACGGGGCTCGGCCTGTCCATCGCCCTGGAGGACGCCCGGCTGCACGGCGGGTGGCTCCAGGCGTGGGGCGAGCCGGGGGGCGGCTCGCAGTTCCGGCTCACCCTGCCGCGGACGGCGGACGAGCCGCTGCGGGGTTCGCCGATACCGCTGGAGCCCGAGGACTCGCGCCGCCGCCGCGGTCTCGACGAGGCGGGGCGGCCGCAGGAGGGCGCGGGCAAGCGGGCGACCGTTCCCGCGCAGGCGTCCGCGTCGCCCGAGAGGGTGTCGCCGCCGGTCCCGGCGAAGGGGCCGATACCGCCGCGCCTCGCGCGGGCCGCCGCCGTGGACCCGACGGCGCTGCCCGGCAGCGGCGCGCGGGTCGTGGCGCGCCGGGCACCCGACGGGGCCGCGCGCCCGGACGCGGAGTCCGCGGGTGGGGCGGGAAGCGACGACGGGGCCGGGTCCGGGGTGGTTCGGGGAGAGGAAAGCAGTCGTGGGCGCTGAGCGTACGGGGCGCGGCCCCGGTGGGGGACGTGGGCGTCCACTGCGTACGGGGCTGCTGCTCGGGAGTTGCGGGGCGCTCCTGGCGGGCTGCGCGTCGATGCCCGACAGCGGCAATCTGAAGCCGGTGGACGCCTCGCAGCGCCCGGACTCGCAGTCGCAGGTCAGGGTCTACGCGATACCGCCGCGTGAGGGCGCCCTGCCCGTGGAGATCGTGGAGGGCTTCCTTGAGGCGCTGACCAGTGATGATCCTCAGTTCACGATGGCGCGGAAGTATCTGACCAAGAGCGCGTCGCGGAAGTGGGACCCGGAGAGGTCCACGACGGTGCTCGCCGACGGCCCGAACACGAATGCGGGCAACGCGGGCAACGACGCCGACGGCAGCCGCCGGTTCTCGCTGACCGGGCGGCAGGTCGCGAAGGTGGACAGGCAGCACGCGTACCGCCCGGCGGCGGCCGCCTACAGCCAGTCCGTGCATCTCAGTCTGGTGGGCGGCCCGGGCCGCAAGGAGTGGCGCATCGACGAGCCGCCGCCCGGCGTGGTGCTCGGCGAGTCCGACTTCCAGCGCATCTACCGTTCCGTCAACAAGTACTACTACGCGGGGTCTCCGGGCGCGGGGCCCGACGGCCGTACGGGACTGGTCGCCGACCCCGTCTACATCCGGCAGCGGATCGATCCGCTGACCCAGACGGTCAAGCTGCTCCTGGCGGGTCCGACCAACTGGCTGGAGGAAGTGGCGGAATCGCGGTTCCGCAGCGGGACGCAGCTCAAGGACCCGGGCAAGTCGCTGACGCCCGACGACCAGAACCGGCTGACCGTACAGCTGAACAGCCGGTCGGACGGGGCGAGTCAGACGAGGTGCCGCGAGATGGCGGCGCAACTGCTGTACACGCTGGAGGACTTGTCGCCCTCCGGGGTCGAGCAGGTGACGTTGCAGCGTTCCAACGGTTCGATGCTCTGCGTGCTGAGCCAGGGCCACGCGGAGAGCGTCGCGGCGCACCGCAGCGGGGAGCGGCCCGCCTACCAGTACTTCGTCGACGAGAAGCACCGCCTGGTGCGGATGCCCGCCAACTCGGGGAGCACCGCCGATCCGACGCCGGTGAGCGGTGTGCTCGGCACCGGTGAGCAGCCGTTGCGCGCGGCGGCCGTCTCGCGGGACGAGAAGCGGGCGGCCGGGGTGTCGCTGGACGGGAAGTCGCTGTACACGGGGTCGTTGGGCTCGGGCGACACGCTCGGCAAGGCGCGGGTGCGCAGCCGGGCCAAGGCGGAGGAGGACCGTCTCTCCACGCCGAGCTGGGACGGCCACGGCGACCTGTGGGTGGCCGACCGCGACCCGAAGCGGCCGCGACTGCTCTGGCTCGGCGAGGGCGAGGGCGAGCCGGTGGAGGTCGAGGTCCCCGCGCTGGACGGGCGCGTGGAGGCGGTCCGGGTGTCGGCGGACGGCGTGCGGATCGCGCTGCTGGTGGAGAAGGACGGCAAGTCGTCCCTGTGGATCGGCCGCGTCGACCGGGGCGAGGGCGCGAAGCCGCGGATGTCCGTGCTCGACCCCACGCAGGCCGCACCGCAGATGGAGGAGGTCACCGCCATGTCATGGGCGGGCGGCAGCCGCCTCGTGGTGGTCGGCCGGGAGTCCGGCGGGGTCCAGCAGATGCGGTACGTCCAGTGCGACGGCTCGGTCCTGTCGGGCACCACGCTGCCGGGGCTGACGGGCGTGAAGGAGATCGCCGCGTCGGAGAGCGACCAGCAGCCGCTGGTGGCGCACTCCGACGACGGGATCGTCCGGCTCCCCGGGGGCTCGCAGTGGCAGACCGTGGTGAAGGAAGGCGCGGCGCCGGTCTACCCGGGGTGAGCCGGGCCGGCCACGTGGGCCGGAGCGGAGTTATCCACAGGGGTGGTGGCGGTGCCCGCGCATTGGCACAGTGGTGGCCATGCGGGGGTGGTGGCAGGACCTCACCGACCTGGTGCTGCCGGCCGAGTGCGAGGGCTGCGGGAGGCCCCGGGCGGCTCTGTGCGAGCAGTGCCGGGCGGGACTGTGCGGCAGGGCGCCACGGCGGGTGCGCCCCGATCCGGAGCCGCGGGGCCTGCCGGTCGTGCACGCGGCGGCGCCGTACGAGGACGCGGTGCGGGCCGTGCTGCTCGCGCACAAGGAGCGGGGGGCGCTGGGGCTCGTGGGGCCGCTGGGGGCTGCTCTCGCCGGAGCCGTGCGCGCCGGCCTGCGCGGCGAAACGCGGTATCCGGGTGATACGGGAGCGCCATCGTGGGTAGACGGCACATACGGCGGCTCACAGGGGCGCACGGTGCCGTTGACGCTCGTCCCCGTGCCGTCGGCGCGCGCCGCGGTCCGGGCGCGCGGGCACGACCCGGTGCGGCGGATCGCGTTCGCGGCGGCCGGGGAGCTGCGGCGGGCGGGTGTCCCGGCGCGGGTGCTCGCGGGTCTGCGTCAACGGCGCGCGGTGGCCGATCAGTCGGGGCTCGACTCCCGGCGGCGGCAGGCCAACCTCGCGGGCGCCCTGGAGGTGACCGCAGGGGGCGGGCGGGTGCTCGTCGGCGGCGGGCGGGTGGTGGTCGTGGACGACCTGATGACCACCGGCGCGTCACTGGCGGAAGCCGCACGCGCAATACGTGACATACACACGGAATGGAAGGCACGAACGGAGGCCTTGCGGGAACAGGGGAGTGGAGCCGCGAGAGGGTCGGAATTGGGCCGCGGAAACACGATCAGTGCCGCGGTCGTCGCCGCTTCTCCGGATTCTTTCGAAATAAACCGGAACTGATGGAGAACTTGCTTCGTTGCAGGTGATGAGAGGGTCGTCCCACCCGAATGGAGGTACGCGGCAGTAGAGGGTGACGACATCCCTCCGAGCGAGATATGTTCGGTTGTGAGGAAAGGCGAACGCCCGACCTCGCATATCGGATTGCCGGTCCGCGGGATTTTTCCGCAATCACCCGGGCCGGTGGGTGGAGATCTCGCCCATGGGGGAGGAGGAGGTGGAAGTCACCGAGTCCGAGCCCCCGGGAGACCACCGGGGTCTGGTGCAAAAGGGAGATGCTCCGCCGCCGAAGCGGAGCGATCCGGGAACGGAGTTCTGCGTGGACATCGTCGTCAAGGGCCGCAAGACCGAGGTACCCGAGCGGTTCCGCAAGCACGTGGCCGAGAAGCTGAAGCTGGACAAGATCCAGAGGCTCGACGGCAAGGTGATCCACCTCGACGTCGAGGTGTCCAAGGAAAACAATCCGCGTCAGGCCGACCGTTCCGACCGCGTGGAGATCACTCTCCGCGGGCGTGGGCCCGTGATCCGCGCGGAGGCTTCGGCGGCCGATCCGTACGCGGCACTCGACCTGGCGACGGCCAAGCTCGACGCCCGGCTGCGCAAGCAGCACGAGAAGCGCCACAACCGCCGGGGCACGGGCAGGCTCTCCGCCGCCGAGGTCGCCGAGCGGGTCCCCGACGCGGCGACTCTCAACGGAGACGGCACCGTCGTACGCGACGAAGAGCCGGACGGCGTCCCGGTCAAGAGGATCGGCCCCCTGGAGGTCCAGGGCGAAGGCCCCCTCGTGGTCCGCGAGAAGACGCACGTCGCGGCACCCATGACGCTCGACCAGGCGCTCTACGAGATGGAGCTGGTCGGGCACGACTTCTACCTGTTCGTCGACTCCGAGTCCAAGGAACCCAGCGTCGTCTACCGACGGCACGCCTATGACTACGGCGTGATCCGTCTCAACACCGACCCCATGGTCGCCAGGGCCGAGTCGGCCGGTGGCGGCGGAGCGCTCGGCGGCTGACCGCCGCCCCCGTGATCCGCTGACCGTGTGCCCCTGGAGCGCTTGTGCGCCCCCAGGGGCACCCTCGTGCGACCCGTGCGCGCACCGCATCGGCGCCAGGCATGAAATCATGACCCCGCCGGCCAACCGGTGTGCTGCCGCCTCGGGTTGGCGCAGCAGAGGCACAACAGGCCACGGCCTTCATGGGGGAGGAACGATGGCGGACAGCTTCGGACCGATGCATCGCGAAGGTGCCGACGACGGCACCGGCATCGGCAC
Organism: Streptomyces sp. NPDC050703; assembly: GCF_040654435.1. Taxonomy (NCBI): domain Bacteria; kingdom Bacillati; phylum Actinomycetota; class Actinomycetes; order Kitasatosporales; family Streptomycetaceae; genus Streptomyces; species Streptomyces sp. NPDC050703. The sequence goes on along the minus strand of NZ_JBFAHX010000023.1, from coordinate 128,784 downwards.
GGACGCGGACGCCCCGCGCAAGGAGCCGATCAGGGTCCTTGTCGTGGACGACCACGCGCTCTTCCGCCGTGGACTGGAGATCGTCCTCGCCGCAGAGGAGGACATCCAGGTCATCGGTGAGGCGGGCGACGGCGCGGAGGCGGTGGACAAGGCCGCCGATCTGCTGCCCGACATCGTGCTCATGGACGTGCGCATGCCGAAGCGCGGCGGCATCGAGGCGTGCACCTCGATCAAGGAGGTCGCACCCAGCGCCAAGATCATCATGCTGACGATCAGCGACGAGGAGGCCGACCTCTACGACGCGATCAAGGCGGGCGCCACGGGCTACCTCCTCAAGGAGATCTCCACGGACGAGGTGGCCACCGCGATCCGCGCGGTGGCCGACGGGCAGTCCCAGATCAGCCCCTCGATGGCGTCGAAGCTGCTCACCGAGTTCAAGTCGATGATCCAGCGCACCGACGAGCGCCGCCTCGTACCGGCCCCCCGGCTGACCGACCGCGAGCTGGAAGTGCTCAAGCTCGTCGCCACCGGGATGAACAACCGCGACATCGCCAAAGAGCTGTTCATCTCCGAGAACACCGTGAAGAACCACGTGCGCAACATCCTGGAGAAGCTTCAGCTGCACTCCAGGATGGAGGCCGTCGTCTACGCGATGCGGGAGAAGATCCTCGAGATCAGATGAGGCCCGGCCGTGGGGACCCGGCGGCAGCGGGGCGTCAGCCGAGGGCCCGCACCAGGCCGGACGCCAGCTCCGGGCGGTTCACCCGCTCCACCCGTACGGAATCGCAGCCGACCCACGAAGCCGCCTCCAGGAGAGCCTGCGCCATCGGCTCGACCGCCTTCGGGGTGTCGAGGGAGACCTGCTTGGCCACCAGCGTGCTCCCCTCGCGCGCCGGGTCGACCCGGCCGAGGAGCCTGCCGCCCGCGAGCAGCGGCATCGCGAAATAGCCGTGTATCCGCTTCGGCTTGGGCACGTACGCCTCCAGGCGGTGCGTGAAACCGAAGATCCGCTCCGTGCGCGCCCGCTCCCAGACCAGGGAGTCGAAGGGCGAGAGCAGCGTCGTGCGGTGCCGGCCGCGCGGCGTCGTCTCCAGCGCCTTCGGATCGGCCCACGCGGGCTTGTCCCAGCCCTGGACCGTCACCGGCACCAGACCCGAGTCCGCGACCACCAGGTCGAACTGCTCGCCCTTGAGGCGGTGGTAGTCCGCGATGTCCGCGCGCGTGCCCACGCCCAGCGACTCACCGGCCAGGCGCACCAGGCGGCGCAGGCACTCCACGTCGCTCAGGTCGTCGTGCAGCAGCGCCTGCGGGATCGCGCGCTCCGCCAGGTCGTACACCCGCTTCCAGGAGCGGCGCTCGGTGCACACCACCTCGCCGTACATCAGCGCGCGCTCCACGGCGATCTTCGACTCGGACCAGTCCCACCACTCGCCCTTGTTCTTCGCGCCGCCCAACTCCGTGGCCGTGAGCGGGCCTTCCGTGCGCAGCTGCTTGACGACCTGGTCATACGCCCCGTCGGGCAGGTCGTGGTGCCATTGCGGGCGGGCGCGGTAGGCGCGGCGGCGGAACGCGAAGTGCGGCCACTCCTCGATGGGCAGGATGCACGCGGCGTGCGACCAGTACTCGAAGGCGCCGGGGCCGGCCGGCGTCTTCGCCGTCCAGTACGCCGCCTCGACGGTGTCGCGGCCGACCGCGCCCAGCCGTGCGTACGGAATGAGTTCGTGCGAGCGGGCGAGGACCGAGATCGTGTCGAGCTGGACCGCGCCGAGATGCCGCAGCACGCCCCGCACACCGGCCCTGCGGTCCGGAGCGCCGAGGAATCCCTGGGCGCGCAGGGCGATGCGGCGGGCTTCGTCGGCGGAGAGTTCGATGGCGGGGCGCGGCAGGCTCGTCATGGTCGAAACCATAGGCCGCGGCACTGACAACCGGCCCCGGATTTCCGGGTGACGAAGCTTGCGGACGTCGGAGAAGGCGGCGTCAGGACCTCGCGGGCAGGTACGGGTGCCGTGAGGGCATGCCGAGGTCCGAGGGGAGCAGGGCGCCGATCCAGCCGTCACGGAGCGTGCCCTTGTTGAGCAGGCCCGCGCGGAGCACTCCCTCGACGGTGAAGCCCGCCTTCTCGGCGACCGCGCGGGAACCGGTGTTGCCCACCTCGGCGCGCCACTCCAGGCGCGGGCAGCCCAGGTCGGTGAAGGCCCAGCGGGCGAGGCCGAGCACCGTCTCCGTCATGTAGCCGCGGCCGCGGTGCTCCTTGGCCGTCCAGTAGCCGACCTCCCATGCGCCCGAGCGCGGGTGGTGGAGGCTGGCGGCGGAGATCAGGGGCCCGCCCTCGCGGGGCCGCGCGGAGAAGGTGTACTCCGAGTCGTCCCGCCACCCCGCGGGCACCACGGCGCGTATGAAGTTCTCGGCGTCCACGCGCGCGTACGGCGAGGGAATCGAGGTCCAGCGCTGGATGTCCGGGTCCTGGCACGCCGCGAAGACCTCGTCGATGTCGGCGGGCGCGAAGACGCGCAGGCACAGGCGTTCGGTGGTGAGTGTGACGGGCTCCATCAAGCGATGGTGCAGGGGCGCTCTCCCGGGGGCCAGCCTTTTTACCGGCTCACGGCGGGCGCGCGATCACGGCGCTGACCGCGCCCGCCCGCACTGACCCCGCCCGCCCGCGCCGCCCGCGCTCACAGCGCCCGCCCGCGCAGGCCGCCGCGATCCGGCGCCCGCCGACATCCCCCCGGGGCGTCCCTCCCCCGGCGACCACCCGCGCGCCCGCTCGCCGTGATCCCCCACTCCCCGCGCGAGGCAGCTCGCGGGCCCGACCCGGCACCTTCCGCCCTCCTCGTCCGTTGACCTGAGGGCAGACCTCCCGGCGCAGCCGGGTCCTCGCATACGATGGCCGTTGCCCGACGAGTAAAACCCGACCATGCCAGGCCCGACCGGCAAGGAGACCAACCCCCGTGTCCGTCCTCTCGAAGATCATGCGTGCAGGCGAAGGCAAGATCCTGCGCAAGCTGCACCGCATCGCGGACCAGGTCAACTCCATCGAAGAGGACTTCGTCAGCCTCTCCGACGCCGAGCTGCGCGCACTGACCCAGGAGTACAAGGAGCGGTACGCCGACGGCGAGAGCCTCGACGACCTCCTGCCCGAGGCCTTCGCGACCGTCCGCGAGGCCGCCAAGCGCGTCCTGGGCCAGCGCCACTACGACGTCCAGATGATGGGCGGCGCCGCGCTGCACATGGGTTATGTGGCCGAGATGAAGACCGGTGAGGGCAAGACCCTCGTCGGCACACTCCCCGCGTATCTGAACGCCCTGTCCGGCAAGGGCGTCCACCTCATCACGGTGAACGACTACCTCGCCGAGCGCGACTCCGAGATGATGGGCCGCGTCCACAAGTTCCTGGGCCTGACCGTCGGCTGCATCCTGGCCAACATGACGCCGGCCCAGCGCCGCGAGCAGTACAACTGCGACATCACGTACGGCACGAACAACGAGTTCGGCTTCGACTACCTGCGCGACAACATGGCGTGGTCGAAGGACGAGCTGGTGCAGCGCGGCCACAACTTCGCGATCGTCGACGAGGTCGACTCGATCCTCGTCGACGAGGCCCGTACGCCGCTGATCATCTCCGGCCCCGCCGACCAGGCCACCAAGTGGTACGGCGACTTCGCCAAGCTGGTCACCCGCCTCACCAAGGGCGAGCCGGGCAACCAGCTCAAGGGCATCGAGGAGACCGGCGACTACGAGGTCGACGAGAAGAAGCGCACCGTCGCCATCCACGAGTCCGGCGTGGGCAAGGTCGAGGACTGGCTCGGCATCGACAATCTCTACGAGTCGGTGAACACGCCCCTGGTCGGCTATCTGAACAACGCCATCAAGGCCAAGGAACTCTTCAAGAAGGACAAGGACTACGTCGTCATCGACGGCGAAGTCATGATCGTCGACGAGCACACCGGCCGAATCCTCGCCGGCCGCCGCTACAACGAGGGCATGCACCAGGCGATCGAGGCGAAGGAAGGGGTGGACATCAAGGACGAGAACCAGACGCTCGCCACCATCACCCTTCAGAACTTCTTCCGCCTCTACAAGCGCGACGGCTACGACAGCGGCCTCTCCGGCATGACCGGTACGGCCATGACCGAGGCCGCCGAGTTCCACCAGATCTACAAGCTGGGCGTCGTGCCGATCCCGACGAACCGGCCGATGGTCCGCGCCGACCAGTCCGACCTGATCTACCGCACCGAGGTCGCGAAGTTCGCGGCCGTCGTCGACGACATCGCCGAGAAGCACGAGAAGGGCCAGCCGATCCTGGTCGGCACGACCTCCGTGGAGAAGTCGGAGTACCTCTCCCAGCAGCTCTCCAAGCGCGGCGTCCAGCACGAGGTGCTCAACGCCAAGCAGCACGACCGCGAGGCGACCATCGTCGCCCAGGCCGGCCGCAAGGGCGCCGTCACCGTCGCCACGAACATGGCCGGACGAGGCACCGACATCAAGCTCGGCGGCAACCCCGACGACCTCGCGGAGGCGGAGCTGCGCCAGCGCGGCCTCGACCCCGTCGAGCACGTCGAGGAGTGGGCGGCGGCGCTGCCGGCCGCCCTTGAGAAGGCCGAGCGGGCCGTCAAGGCCGAGTTCGAAGAGGTCAAGGAGCTCGGCGGGCTCTACGTCCTCGGTACCGAGCGGCACGAGTCGCGCCGCATCGACAACCAGCTCCGCGGCCGTTCCGGCCGTCAGGGCGACCCGGGCGAGTCCCGGTTCTACCTCTCGCTGGGCGATGACCTGATGCGTCTGTTCAAGGCGCAGATGGTCGAGCGCGTGATGTCCATGGCGAACGTGCCGGACGACGTGCCGATCGAGAACAAGATGGTCACGCGCGCGATCGCCTCCGCGCAGTCGCAGGTCGAGCAGCAGAACTTCGAGACGCGAAAGAACGTCCTGAAGTACGACGAGGTCCTCAACCGCCAGCGCGAGGTCATCTACGGCGAGCGCCGCCGCGTCCTGGAGGGCGAGGACCTGCAGGAGCAGATCGCGCACTTCATGGACGACACCATCGACGCGTACATCGCGGCGGAGAGCGCCGAGGGCTTCGCCGAGGAGTGGGACCTCGACCGGCTGTGGGGCGCCTTCAAGCAGCTCTACCCCGTCGCGGTCACCATCGAGGAGCTGGAGGACGCGGCGGGCGACCGCGCGGGTCTGACCGCCGAGTTCATCTCGGAGTCCATCAGGGACGACATCCACCGGCAGTACGCGGCGCGTGAGGAGCAGCTCGGCTCCGACATCATGCGTGAGCTGGAGCGGCGCGTCGTCCTCTCGGTGCTCGACCGCAAGTGGCGCGAGCACCTCTACGAGATGGACTACCTCCAGGAGGGCATCGGCCTCCGCGCCATGGCGCAGAAGGACCCGCTGGTCGAGTACCAGCGCGAGGGCTTCGACATGTTCAACGCCATGATGGACGGCATCAAGGAGGAGTCCGTCGGCTATCTGTTCAACCTGGAGGTCCAGGTCGAGCAGCAGGTCGAGGAGGTCCCGGTCGAGGACGCGGCGTCCGCCACGTCGCTCTCCAAGGACGGCGTGCAGGACGCGATTCCCGCCGGGGCGCGCCCCGAGATCCGCGCCAAGGGCCTTGAGGCCCCGCAGCGGCCGGACCGCCTGCACTTCCAGGCTCCGAACGCCGAGGGCGGCGTCGACGAGGGCGACTTCCCCACGGACGGCGCGGGTGTGCGCTCGGAGTCGGACGGGCTGACCCGTGCCGAGCGGCGCAAGGCCCAGAAGGGCGGGCGTCGGCGCAAGAAGTAGCGCCGCTGCCGGAAGGTGTGCGAGAGGGGCCGGAAGTACTGCTTCCGGCCCCTCTCGCGTGTTCGCTGCGGGTTCTGCCGGGGCCGGGGCTCGGGTCTGCCGGTCAGGGCTCGGGGTTGCCGGGTCTTGGGTTGGGCGCGGGCCGGAGTCCTAGCCCCAGCTCTGGCCCCAGCCCCAGCCCCAGCCCCAGCCCCAGCCTCAGTCCCCGGTCCCGGCTCTGCGGCCGCCGCCGTTCCGGCTGCCGCCCCCGCCGTCCCTCCCGTTGCCCTCCAGGGCCACTTCCACCGCCGTGCAGCGCCACTTCCTGTCCGCGCCCAGGGTCAGGCGGAACGCCAGCGCGCGCAGCCTCGGGCCCGTCGCGACGCGGGCGAAGACCTCGTAGGCGTCCGGGTGGGGCTGGTAGTGGCCGATGCGGTGGATGGCGGGGCGGCGGCCGTCCGTGCAGAGCGGGCTCAGCTCGGCGAGGCGGGCCAGGTCGTCGTACGCGGTGTTGGCGATGTGCCTGGCGAGCCAGTGGACGGGGCGCTGGCCGCTGAGGACGAGCACGAGGCGTTCGGCGAAGAGCTCCGTGGGGTGCGGGGGCGGCTGGGCCGCGACGAGGCCCGGCGGGCGGCCCGCCGCCGGGGGACGGGCCGGGGCGCGGCTCGTGCGGGTGTCCTTGCGGGTCGGGGGCCGGCCTGCGGGCGGGCGGGTCGCCGACGGGCGCCTCGTCATCACCTTGCGCATGGTGTGCCTCCTTCGTACCGAGCGGTAACTTTCTGTAGCCGTTCTTGTACGGGGGCGGCGGGGCGGGGCGCAAGGCCCGGCCCGGGGCCCGGGCGGCGGGCCCGGATTCACTTATCCGGGTGAACGGCGGCGCCGGAGCCCCGGTGGCCGCTGGGCGGTACCGGGTGAATCGGTGGCGCCGGGGTGACGGTTCCGTGCGGGGCGGGGGGAGCTCGATGGGGGACTCCCGGACGTATCCTGAAGGTCCTTTCCCCGGCTACGGGCCCGCTCCGCGCGGGCCGTGAGTCCGCCCCGCGCGGACGTGAGCGAAAGCGGTTCCCCATGCGCGTCTACGTTCCCCTGACCCTTCCCCGGCTCGCCGAGGCGCACAAGGCGGGCGAGCTGGGGCCGGGGCCGCTGGTCGCCTACGCGGTGACGCCGGCACTGCGGGAGTGGTACCTCTCCGACGACATCGAGGAGCTGGAGTACGCGGCTCTGAACCGGGCGGCGCTGGCCTCGCTGCGGCTGCTCGCGGGTGACCCCGGGGCGGCGCGGCGGCGGGTCGTCCTCGCGGCGGACGTGCCGGACGGGGCGGCCGTCGCGGACCCCGACCGGGGGCTCGACGAGGGGGCGCTGGGCGAGGTGCGGCTCGTTTCCGCCCTGCCGCTGGCCAAGGCCGCCGCCGTGCACGTCGACTCCGCCGAGGCGGAGGCGGACGTCGCTGCCGCCGCCGGTGCGTTGGGGGCGGCGGATCTCGGGGACGCCGACGCGGGATTCCTCGTGGACGGGGCGGGAGGGCATGAGCTGCTCTGGTTCGCCACGCAGGAGATCCCCGGGCTCCTCTGACCGGCCTGCGCCCCGTTCCCGCCGGCCGTTCCAGGGCGACCCTGGTGACCACGTGGTCACCACGTGGTCACCTCCCCTCCCCGGCAGTGGCTGTGTCTCCCCGGCCGGGGGCCGGGACTCGGTGGCCGGTCGGATGGGTAGGTTTGGGGGATGGGGAAAGTTGGGGCGCATATCGTCTGGGACTGGAACGGGACTCTGCTGCATGACATCCACGCGGTGATCGAGGCCACGAACGCGTCCTTCGCCGAGCTCGGTCTGGAGCCGATCACGCTGGAGCGGTACCGGGAGCTGTACTGCGTGCCCGTGCCGCGGTTCTACGAGCGGCTCATGGGGCGGCTGCCGAGCGACAGCGAGTGGCAGCTCATGGACGCCGTCTTCCACAAGCACTACTGGGCCCGCGCGGAGACCTGCGGGCTCGCCGAAGGGGCCGCCCAGCTGCTGGCCGAGCGGCGGGCCGGCGGGCTCACGCAGTCGTTGCTCTCGCTGGCCCCGCACGAGCACCTGGTGCCGATCGTGCGCAGGCACGGCATCCAGGACCACTTCGTACGGATCGACGGGCGCACCGACAGCTCCCACGCCGGCAAGGCCGAGCGCATGGCGCGGCACCTCGCCGCGCTCGACGGGGTCGTCGCGGCGGCCGAGCGGGTCGTCGTGATCGGTGACGCCGTGGACGACGCGGTGGCCGCCGCGCACGTCGGGGCGCGGGCCGTGCTCTACACCGGCGGCTCGCACAGCCGCGGCAGCCTGGAGACCGCCGGGGTGCCGGTCGTGGACAGCCTGGCGGAAGCGGTGGCGGAGGCGGAGCGGCTGGCCGCCTGAGATCGCCCGCCGCAGCCCCCTAGGGGCGCCCGCCGCAGCGCCCGGGGAGGGACCACCGTCGCGGCCGGTCCCTACGCCACCGGTGCCTTGGCCCGCAGTACCGTGAGGAACTCCCTCATCCAGCGTGAGTGGTCCGGCCAGGCGCGGGAGGAGACCAGGGTGCCGTCCACCACCGCCTCCGCGTCCTGGAAGGTCGCCCCGGCCGCCTGCATGTCCAGCTCCAGGGCCGGGTACGCCGTGACCCTGCGGCCGCTGAGGCCGCCGATGGCCGCCGTCAGGAGCGGGCCGTGGCAGATCTGGGCCACCGGCTTGTCCGCGTCGAAGAAGGACTTCAGGATCTTGCGCAGCTCCGGGTCGTTGCGCAGGTACTCGGGGGCCCGGCCGCCGGGGATCACCAGGGCGACGTACTGGCCGGGATCGACCTCCGAGAAGGCCAGGTCGGCGGGCCAGGTGTAGCCCGGCTTCTCCGTGTACGTGTCGAAGCCCGGCTCGAAGTCGTGGACCACGAAGCGGAGCTTCTTGCGGGCAGGGGCGGCGATGTGGACGTCGTAGCCCTCCTCGCGCAGCCGCTGGTAGGGGTACAGGACCTCCAGCGACTCCGCCGCGTCGCCGGTCACAATCAGGATCTTGGCTGCCATCGGTGCTCGCTCCCCGAGTCCGTCGCACACGTCCGTTTCCCGTCCTGCTCAACGTGCATGCCCGCGTCCGGTTTGCCAAGAGGGCGGACCGCGGGGCACCCGCCGACGGGACTGTGCAGACTGTCCATGTTCGGGCCCTGGTTTTGTACACATACGGCTCATGACGGGTTCCCGGTGCGGAGCGATAGCCTTGACCCGTGATCAGCGCGATATCCCGCGGGGGCATGGACGCCCCCGCCCTGCGCCCGGGAACCACGGAGGACATCCGCGCCCGGGGCCTCGCTGACGCTTCTTCGCGGTACGGCCGACCGAGCCGACCCAGCCATCCGTCAGCGGAACCGCTGAGAATGGCGGAAAGCCGTCCGCACTTCTATCACCGCGGCATAACGTCGATTCCGGCCGGAGAACCCGTGTCGCGGCGTTACGTCACATCACTTCCTTCTACGTCACGCAACGGCGCGCGACAGGAGTCAGAGGACAATGCAGACCAAGCTGGACGAAGCCAAGACCGAGCTGCTCGCGCGGGCCGCCCGGGTAGCTGAGAACAGCCCGGCCGGGGGGCGCCTTCCGAGCGGTGCACCGACCGGGACGACGAGCGGGGCCACGCCGGACCAGGACACGGCTCTCGCGTTCCTCCAGCGCTACTACCTGCACACCGCTCCGGAGGACCTGGCCGACCGCGACCCGGTCGACGTCTTCGGGGCCGCGTTCTCGCACTACCGCCTCGCGGAGAACCGCCCGCAGGGCACGGCCAACGTGCGGGTCCACACCCCGACGGTCGAGGAGAACGGCTGGACGTGCAGCCACTCCGTCGTCGAGGTGGTCACCGATGACATGCCCTTCCTCGTCGACTCCGTCACCAACGAGCTCTCCCGCCAGGGGCGCGGCATCCACGTCGTGATCCACCCCCAGGTGGTCGTACGCCGTGACGTCACCGGCAAGCTCCTCGAAGTCCTCCCCGGCGACCTGGGCGCCGAGCGGCCGCACGACGCGCTCGTCGAGTCGTGGATCCACGTGGAGATGGACCGCGAGACCGACCGTGCCGACCTGAAGCAGATCACCGCCGATCTGCTGCGCATCCTCTCCGACGTGCGCGAGACGGTCGAGGACTGGGAGAAGATGCGCGACGCCGCGCTGCGCATCGCCGACGAGCTGCCCGCCGAGCCGACCGCCGGCGACCTGCCCGACCAGGAGATCGAGGAGGCCCGCGAGCTGCTGCGCTGGCTCGCGGACAACCACTTCACGTTCCTGGGCTTCCGCGAGTACGACCTCACGGAGGACGACTCCCTCGCCGCCGTCCCCGGCACCGGCCTCGGCATCCTGCGCGCCGACCCGCAGCACGACGGCGACGACCACCACCCGGTGAGCCCGTCCTTCAACCGGCTGCCCGCCGACGCGCGCGCGAAGGCCCGTGAGCACCGGCTCCTGGTGCTGACCAAGGCCAACAGCCGGGCCACCGTCCACCGGCCCAGCTACCTCGACTACGTCGGCGTGAAGAAGTTCGACGCCGAGGGCAACGTGGTGGGTGAGCGGCGCTTCCTCGGGCTCTTCTCGTCCGCCGCGTACACCGAGTCCGTACGGCGCGTGCCCGTCATCCGCCGCAAGGTCCAGGAAGTCCTGCAGGGCGCCGGGTTCTCGGCCAACAGCCACGACGGGCGCGACCTGCTCCAGATCCTGGAGACCTACCCGCGCGACGAGCTGTTCCAGACGCCCGCCGACGAGCTGCGCGCCATCGTCACGAGCGTCCTCTACCTCCAGGAGCGCCGCAGGCTCCGGCTCTACCTGCGCAAGGACGAGTACGGGCGCTACTACTCCGCCCTCGTCTACCTCCCGCGCGACCGCTACACCACCGGCGTCCGGCTGCGGATCATCGACATCCTCAAGGAGGAGCTGAACGGCGCGAGCGTCGACTTCACCGCCTGGAACACGGAGTCGATCCTCTCCCGCATCCACTTCGTCGTCAGGGTGCCCAAGGGCGCCGAGGTCCCCGACCTCTCCGACGCCGACATCGAGCGCATCGAGGGCCGGCTCGTCGACGCCGCCCGCTCCTGGGCCGACGGCTTCGCCGAGGCGCTGACCGCCGAGTGCGGCGAGGAGCGCGCCGCCGAGCTGATCCGCCAGTACGGGCACGCCTTCCCCGAGGGCTACAAGGCCGACCACACGCCGCGCGCCGCCGTCGCCGACCTCCAGCACCTGGAGCAGCTCACCCAGGGCGGCAAGGACTTCGCGCTCTCCCTGTACGAGCCGGTGGGCGCGGCCCCCGGCGAGCGCCGCTTCAAGATCTACCGCTCCGGCGGCCAGGTCTCCCTCTCCGCCGTCCTCCCTGTCCTGCAGCGGCTCGGCGTCGAGGTCACCGACGAGCGCCCGTACGAGCTGCGCTGCGCGGACCGCGCGCACGCGTGGATCTACGACTTCGGCCTGCGCATGCCGAAGGCGCCGGGCGGCAACGGCGACTACCTCGGCGACGACGGCCGCGACCGCTTCCAGGAGGCGTTCGCCGCCGCCTGGACCGGCGAGGCCGAGGTCGACGGCTTCAACTCGCTGGTGCTCCGCGCGGGCCTCGGCTGGCGCCAGGCGATGGTGCTCCGCGCCTACGCGAAGTACCTGCGCCAGGCCGGTTCGACGTTCAGCCAGGACTACATGGAGGACACCCTCCGCAACAACGTCCACACCACGCGGCTGCTCGTCTCGCTCTTCGAGGCCCGGATGTCGCCGGAGCGCCAGCGCGCAGGCACCGAGCTGACCGACGGGCTCCTTGAAGAGCTGGACGGGGCGCTCGACCAGGTGGCGTCGCTCGACGAGGACCGCATCCTGCGCTCCTTCCTCACCGTCATCAAGGCGACCCTGCGCACGAACTTCTTCCAGAAGACGGAGAGCGGCAAGCCGCACTCCTACGTCTCCATGAAGTTCGACCCGCAGGCCATCCCCGACCTGCCCGCGCCCCGCCCCGCGTACGAGATCTGGGTGTACTCGCCCCGCGTCGAGGGCGTCCACCTGCGCTTCGGCAAGGTCGCGCGCGGCGGCCTGCGCTGGTCCGACCGGCGCGAGGACTTCCGTACGGAGATCCTCGGCCTGGTCAAGGCGCAGATGGTCAAGAACACCGTCATCGTGCCCGTCGGCGCCAAGGGCGGCTTCGTCGCCAAGCAGCTCCCCGACCCCTCGGTGGACCGCGACGCGTGGCTGGCGGAGGGCGTCGCCTGCTACAAGACGTTCATCTCGGCGCTGCTCGACATCACCGACAACCTGGTGGCGGGCGAGGTCGTGCCCCCGGCGGACGTCGTGCGGCACGACGAGGACGACACCTACCTCGTCGTCGCGGCCGACAAGGGCACCGCGACGTTCTCCGACATCGCCAACCAGGTCGCCGAGTCGTACGACTTCTGGCTCGGTGACGCCTTCGCGTCCGGCGGCTCCGCCGGCTACGACCACAAGGGCATGGGCATCACCGCCCGCGGCGCCTGGGAGTCCGTCAAGCGCCACTTCCGGGAGCTGGGCACCGACACGCAGTCCGAGGACTTCACCGTCGTCGGCGTCGGCGACATGTCCGGTGACGTGTTCGGCAACGGCATGCTGCTCTCCGAGCACATCCGCCTGGTCGCCGCGTTCGACCACCGGCACATCTTCATCGACCCGCAGCCGGACGCCGCGACCTCCTACGCCGAGCGGCGCCGCCTGTTCGAGCTGCCGCGCTCCTCGTGGGCCGACTACGACAAGGAGCTGCTCTCCGCGGGCGGCGGGGTCTTCCCCCGCTCCGCCAAGGCGATCCAGCTCAACGGCCACATCCGCAAGGCGCTCGGCATCGAGGGCAACACCGCCAAGATGACCCCGGCCGACCTGATGAAGGCCATCCTCCAGGCCCCCGTGGACCTGCTGTGGAACGGCGGCATCGGCACGTACGTGAAGGCGACGTCGGAGACCAACGCCGACGTCGGCGACAAGGCCAACGACGCCATCCGCGTCAACGGCGCCGACCTGCGGGTCAAGGTCGTCGGCGAGGGCGGCAACCTCGGCCTCACCCAGCTCGGCCGCATCGAGTTCGGGCGTGCCGGCGGGCGCATCAACACCGACGCCATCGACAACAGCGCGGGCGTGGACACCTCCGACCACGAGGTGAACATCAAGATCCTGCTGAACTCCGTCGTCGCCAACGGCGACATGACGGTCAAGCAGCGCAACAAGCTGCTCGCCGAGATGACGGACGAGGTCGGGCACCTGGTCCTGCGCAACAACTACGCGCAGAACACCGCGCTCGCCAACGCCGTCGCCCAGTCGCCGTCCCTGCTCCACGCCCACCAGCGCTTCATGCGCAGGCTCGGCAAGCAGGGGCACCTGGACCGGAGCCTGGAGTTCCTGCCCAACGACCGGCAGATCCGCGAGCTGCTCAACGCCGGGCGCGGGCTCTCCCAGCCCGAGCTCGCCGTGCTCCTCGCCTACACGAAGATCACGGCCGCCGACGAGCTGATCCAGACGACGCTGCCGGACGACCCCTACCTCCAGCGGCTGCTGCACGCCTACTTCCCGAAGGCGCTGCACGAGCGGTTCCCCGAGCAGGTCGACGGGCACGCGCTGCGCCGCGAGATCGTCACGACCGTCCTGGTCAACGACACGGTCAACACCGGTGGCTCGACGTTCCTGCACCGGCTGCGGGAGGAGACGGGAGCCTCCCTGGAGGAGATCGTGCGGGCGCAGCTCGCCGCCCGTGAGATCTTCGGCCTGAGCAAGGTGTGGGACGCGGTGGAGGCGCTCGACAATGTCGTCGCCGCCGACGTCCAGACCCGCGTCCGGCTGCACTCGCGCCGCCTGGTCGAGCGCGGCGCGCGCTGGCTGCTCAACAACCGGCCGCAGCCGCTCCAGCTCGCCGAGACCATCGACTTCTTCGGTGAGGGCGTCGCCAGGGTCTGGGACGAGCTGCCGCGGCTCCTGCGCGGCTCGGACGCGGAGTGGTACCAGGGCATCCGCGACGAGCTGACCGGCGCGGGCGTCCCCGAGGACCTCGCCCAGCGTGTCGCCGGGTTCTCCTCGGCCTTCCCGGCGCTGGACATCGTGGCCGTCGCCGACCGGACGGGCAAGGACCCGATGGCCGTCGCCGAGGTCTACTACGACATCGCCGACCGGCTGCGGATCACCCAGCTCATGGACCGCATCATCGAGCTGCCGCGGGCCGACCGCTGGCAGTCCATGGCGCGCGCCTCCATCCGCGAGGACCTGTACGCGGCGCACGCCGCGCTCACCGCCGACGTGCTCGCCGCGGGCAACGGCGAGTCCACGCCGGAGGAGCGCTTCAAGGCCTGGGAGGAGAAGAACGCGCCGATCCTGAGCCGGGCGCGGACGACCCTGGAGGAGATCCAGAGCTCGGACTCCTTCGACCTGGCCAACCTGTCGGTCGCGATGCGGACGATGCGGACGCTGCTGCGCACGCATTCGTAGCGCTCACCAGCGGTACGTGAAGGGCGCCCCGGGCCTTGCGGCTCGGGGCGCCCTTCCGCGTACGTACGGGCTTGCGCCCGTCCGGGGAGCGCCGCCGGGCAACGCGGGCGTGGCCGACGGCGTCTTCGGTAGGGCATCAGGTGCGCGGGGCCGAGGGAGCGGCCAGGGGGCGCGGAACGGGTGACGGGACCCGCCATACCGTATCAATTCGGGCATTCGGGCTAAGGTGGGTGAGATTGTCTGACGGAGGTACGAGATCACGCGATCCACGGCGCGGGAAGGTCGCGGCGACGCAACGCAGGCAGGGGGCCGGGCGCGCCGCCCGGCCGCGGACCACCGAAGGGCTTGAGCCATGACCGTGAACACCCCAGAGAACCAGGACTTCTCCGAAGGCATCGCGGCGCGGCTGCCCGAGACCTGGGCCGCCACACCGCTGACCGTGGTCATGCCCACGTACAACGAGGCGGACAGCCTGCCCGGCATGGCCGAGGCCCTGATGGCGCTGCCGCTGCCGGGCCTGCGGCTCCTCGTCGTGGACGACTCCAGCCCCGACGGTACGGGCGCCATCGCCGAACGCTTCGCCGAGCGGTACGGCAGCGCCCGCATGAGCGTGCTGCACCGCACCGAGAAGGACGGCCTCGGCCGGGCCTACGCCGCCGGGATGACGCGGGCCGTCGCCGAGGGCGCCGAGTACGTCCTCCAAATGGACGCCGACGGCAGCCACCCCACCGCCAAGGCCGCCGAACTGCTCGGCGTCGCGCTCGCCACGGACGCGGGCGTCGTCGTCGGCAGCCGGTACGTCGAGGGCGGCACGCTCGCCGACGCCTGGGGCGTCCACCGCAGACTGCTCTCCCGCTGGGCCAACGCCTACGCCGGCACCATCCTCGGCACCCGCGTCCGCGACATCACCGGCGGCTTCAACCTCTGGCGCGCGGACACCCTGCGCGCCATCGACCTGGCCTCCGTGGACAGCGCGGGCTACAGCTTCCAGGTCGAGATGAAGTACCGGGCGCTGCGGCGCGGCTTCGGCGTCATGGAGGTGCCGATCCACTTCGAGGACCGCGTGGCCGGCGAGTCCAAGATGAACCTCATGGTGCAGCTGGAGTCGATCGTCATGCCGTGGAAGCTGCGGATGTCGGGCCCGGGGGCCATGGGCGGGCGGGGCGGCTCCGGTGACCGGGGCGGCTCCGGCGGCGGGACGCCGGGGGCTCGCGGGTGACGCCGCCGCCCGCCACGCTCCGGCAGGGCCCGCCCGCCGCGCGCCCGGCCGCCCCGCCGCCCTCCGCGGCACCGGCACCGGCCCCGCGCCGCCCGCTCGTCGTACGGCTGCGCCTGCTGGTCCTGGAGCTGGTGAAGTTCGGCCTGGTGGGCGGCAGCGGAGTCGCGGTCAACCTGGCCGTCTTCAACCTCGTCCTGCACGGCTTCGGCTCGGGCGCGATGACCGCCACCGTCGCCGCCAGCTGCGTGGCGATGGGCACCAACTACCTCGGGTTCCGCTTCTTCGCCTACCGGGTCCGCGCCTCACGCACCAAGGCCCAGATCGCCCTCTTCTTCGCCTTCAGCGGCATCGGCGTGGCGATGGAGAGCGTCCTGTTCTACGCGGCGTACCACGGGGTGGGCCTGAGCGGCCCCCTCACCTCGAACATCGCCAAGGCCCTGTCGATCCTCCTGGCGTCGGCGTTCCGCTTCCTGGTGTACCGGACGTGGGTGTTCCAGCACGGGCACGGTGCCCGCCGGCGCTGACACGGGCGCTGGGCGTCAGCGTGCCGCGCTCGCCACCAGGCCGGCCGCCCTGCGGACGCGGGAGCCCAGCCTCGTGGCCGTGCGGTGGGCCAGGGGGCGTATCACCCGGGCCGTGACGCCCACCGGGGTCCAGCGGAGCTGGAGGCGGCCAGGGCCGCGGCCCTCCGGTTCCACCGTCACCTCGTGCGGGGTCGCCCCGCCCCGGTAGCCGATACGGGCCCTGAAGGGCGGGAACGACAGGGGCGCCAGGAGCAGCGACGTGTTGCGCAGGCGTCCCGAGGTGAGGAGCAGGACCGGGTGCCGCGTGCCCTCGAAGCCGTTGACCGGGAGCCGGGCCTGTGTCAGGTCCAGGCGCGCCGAGCCCTCGAAGACGCCGGGGCGGACCGGGTCCAGGCGGAACGGCACCACCATGCGGCGCCGGCCCGGCGCCAGCAGGAGCTTCGCCACCTGCGGGCCCACCGGAAGGCGCAGGCCCGGGTCGTAGGTGCGGATCGCGAGGTCCACCGAGGCTCCCGGGCCGCGCTCCACCCGGGTGATCTCGTGGCGGAACCGCGCGCTCGGGAAGGGGCGGGTGCCCAGACCGAGGTCCGTCACGTCCAGGTCCTCGCGGGAAGCGGCGGGCGGGACCTCGGCGCCCCAGTACACGCGGCCGTCCCCGCCCAGCACCGTCTCGCGCGGCGCGACCCCGTGGCCGAGGCCCCGCGCCGCGATCCGCGCGTCCCCGAGGCGGCCGTCCCGCACCAGCCGGACGACGACCCGCTCGGCGCGCGGCAGCCGCGCGTACGCGCCGGGGGACAGCTCCGCCAGATACGGGTTCACGATGTCCGCGAAGCCCTTCAGCCACTCCTCGTCACGGAACGGCAGGTCACCCGCGTACATCCGGAAGTCGTGCTTGAGGAACTTGTGGTCCTTGGCCTCCCGCACGGCGTCCGCGTGGCCGCTCGACGCGAGGAAGCCGTCGATCAGGCGCTGGACGTGGACGCGGTCCGCGACGTTCGACAGTTTGTGGCGCTGGTTGGAGATCGACGCCGACTCCGCCGCCTCGAAGGGGGCTATGTACCAGCGGTAGACGGGCTCCGGGATCACCGTGAAGGCCCGCGCCAGGCAGTACGCCTGGGCCGAGAAGAGCTGGTCCTCGTAGTGGATGCCCTCGGGGAAGCGCAGGCCGTGCCGGTCGAGGAAGTCCCTGCGGTACATCTTGCTCGTCGACAGGTGCTCGAAGAACAGGGACGGCTCCGCCTCGATGCCGTGCACCGTGCGGCGCTCCGCCACCAGGTGCGGCATCCAGGTGGAGGTGCGGCCCGTGTCCACCCGTACGCGCTCCACCGCGCCCATCGTGAAGTCCACGTCCGCCTCGGCGTGCGCGGCGAGCAGCAGTTCGACCGCCCGTTCGGGGAGTTCGTCGTCACTGTCGAGGAACATCAGGTACGGGGCGCGCGCGATGTCCAGGGCGCGGTTGCGCGGCGCGCTGCACCCGCCGCTGTTCTCGGGCAGGCGCAGGTACGTCACGCGGTCGTCCTCCGCGGCCAGCCGCCTCGCCACGTCCGGCGTGGCGTCCGTCGAGTGGTCGTCGCTGATGATGATCTCGATGCCGGCGTGCGTCTGGCGGCGCAGCGACGCCACCGCGCGGGGCAGGCGCTCCGCGTCGTTGTAGACGATCACCGTCACCGTCACGTCGGGCGCACCGCTCACAGGGCCTCCTCGGGCGTCGGTGCCGGTGTGCGCCGGTCGAGGGGGACCACGGGCGGCAGGGACGCCTCGCTCTCGCCGAGCAGGACACGGCGCACGACCCGTTCGGCCGCGCGCCCGTCGTCGTACTCGCAGAAGCGCCTGCGGAACGCCGCGCGCGCCTTCGCGGACGCCTCGTCGCGCCAGGCGTCCGAGAGCAGGAGGTCCGTCAACTCGTCCTGCGTGCGCGCCACCGGGCCCGGTGCCTCGGCCAACAGGTCGAAGTAGACGCCGCGCGTCGTGGCGTACGTCTCCCAGTCGTCGGCGTAGACGACGATCGGGCGGTCGAGGCCGGCGTAGTCGAACATGATCGAGGAGTAGTCCGTGACCAGCGCGTCCGCGGCCAGGCACAGGTCCTCCACCGGGTCGTACGAGGAGACGTCGATGACCCGGCCGCTTCGGCGCAGGCCCGCGAGGGGCGAGGCCGCACCGCCGTAGAAGTAGTGGCCGCGGACCAGCAGGACGGTGCCCTCGCCCAGGCGGTCCGCGAGCGTGGCGAGGTCGAGGCGCGGGGTCCAGGCCGCCTCGTAGTCGCGGTGGGTGGGCGCGTAGAGGACGGCCCGCCTGCCCGGCGCGATGCCGAGCTTCTCGCGGACCGCGCGGATGTCGGCGGCCGTCGCGGTGTAGAAGACGTCGTTGCGCGGATAGCCGTAGTCCAGGGACGTGTAGCGCGAGGGGTAGGCGCGCTCCCACATCCGGGTGGAGTGGCCGTTGGCGGAGACGCTGTAGTCCCATTTGTCGACGCGTTCGAGCAGGCTGTGGAAGTTCAGGCCCTTGGCGGCCGCCGGGTGGTCGAGCTGGTCGAGGCCCATGCGCTTGAGCGGTGTGCCGTGGTGGGTCTGGACGTGGACGGCGTCGGGGCGCTTCACGACCGAGTTGGGGAAGTTCACGTTGTTCACCAGGTACTTGGCGCGGGCCATGACCTCCCAGTAGCGGCGCGTGCCGGGCACGACGTGGTCGGTGCCGGGCGGCAGCAGCGGCACGTTCGCCGCCGAGACCACCCACACCGGGCGGATGTGCGGGGCGAGTTCGGCGGCCTTCGCGGCGATGGCCGCCGGGTTGCAGGCCACGCCGCGGTCCCAGTACGCCGAGAAGACCGCGAGGTCCGGGTCGACGGGGCGTTCCAGCTCCCTGCGGTAGCGCAGGTCGCGGACCTTCAGGCCCACCTTGTGCTTGCGCGAGGCCAGCGCCGCCCGCAGCTCGCGGCGCCGCCGGTTGACGGTCTGGAAGGTGCGGTACTTCGTGTACGCGTCTTCTTCGAGGATGCGGCGCCGCACACCGTCGAGACCACCGGGGTGCTCGTGCCCCTCGGGGCGCCAGGCCACGGCCGCGCGCGCCGCGCGGTGGAAGAACTCCCTGCGCACCGGGTCCGGCAACTGCTCCCGGGACACGACGCGCAGGCAGGCGCCGAGCATGATGTCGTAGAGCGCGGCGAGCGGTGCCGGACCCGCGCCGCGGTCCATGGCCAGGGCGAGCAGCGCCTCGTAGCGGTCGATGACCTCGTAGCGCCGCTCGGGCGGCCCCGCGGGGAGGCTCTGTGCGCGCAGCTCCGTCACGTTCAGGGCGATGTGGTCGAGCGTCGCGACACGCTCGGCGTCGAGCAGGGCCGCGTATGCCGCGAACCGCTCGTCGGACACGGCGAGGTCCGTGCGGTGCGCGTGCCAGAAGCCGGCCCGCAGCACCCGGTTGCCGAGCAGCGGGGTGACCTTGAGCAGGTCGGGGGAGTCGGCGAGCGGCAGGTCGCGGCGGCCCTGCCGCGCCAGAATCCCGCCGTCGGGGCTCGGCATCCCCTGGTGCCGCCACGTCGAGCGGACGTGGTCGACGACGAGGACGTCCACGCCGTCCGGCAGCTCGGCCACTCTGTCGGCGACGGTGCGCGGCGCGCCCGTCGGCACGGTGTCCTTGCTGTGGACGAAGTGCAGCCACCGGCCGGCCGCGCGCTCGGCGCCCGCGCCGCGCGCCGTCCCGTCGTCCGTGCCCTCCGGCAGCGGGACGACCGTGACGCCGGGCCTGTCCGCCGCCACCTCCTGCGCGGAGGCGCCCACCGCGGCGACGACCACCTCGAAGGCATCCGACGCCTGCGCGGTCAGGGCGTCCAGGCAGGCGCCGATGCGACCCTGGACGTTCCGCCCGTGGACGATGACGCTCAGCCGTGGCTGCACGTGGACTCCTTCCGTTGCGAAACGCTCCCACAGTGTAAGGATGCGAGCGTTCTTGTGACAAAAGGGGTGTCTCAGCCCTTGCCGCCGCCCGTGAACCGTTCGTACTCCCTCAGGACCTCGCCCGTCGGGCCGTCCATCCGCAGTTCGCCGCGCTCCAGCCAGAGCACCCGGTCGCAGGTGTCGCGGATCGACTTGTTGTTGTGGCTGACCAGGAAGACCGTGCCCGCGCGCTCCCGCAGCTCGCGGATGCGGGCCTCGGAGCGCTTCTGGAAGGAGCGGTCGCCCGTGGCCAGCGCCTCGTCGATGAGCAGGACGTCGTGGTCCTTGGCGGAGCCGATGGAGAAGCGCAGGCGGGCCGCCATGCCGGAGGAGTACGTGCGCATCGGCAGGGTGATGAAGTCGCCCTTCTCGTTGATGCCGGAGAAGTCGACGATGTCGTCGTAGCGCTGCTTGATCTGCTCGCGGGACATGCCCATCGCGAGGCCGCCGAGGTGGACGTTGCGCTCGCCGGTCAGGTCGTTCATCAGGGCCGCGTTCACCCCGAGCAGGGACGGCTGCCCGTCGGTGAAGATGCGGCCGCGCTCCACGGGCAGCAGTCCCGCGACCGCCTTGAGCAGCGTCGACTTTCCCGAGCCGTTGGTGCCGATCAGGCCGATGGCCTCGCCCCTGCGGGCGGTGAACGACACGTTCCTGACGGCGTGCACCGTGCGTACGCCGCGCTCCTGACCGCGCCGCAGGATGCGGCCGAGCGCGGCGGTGGCGGCGCCCCTGCCCGCGGTGGCGCCCGCGCCGTGCACGCGGTAGACGATGTCGACCTCGTCGACGACGACGGTGGGGGCGGGCCCCTGGTCTGCTTTCTCAGCCACGGCCGTACGTCTCCTCCGCCTTCCAGAAGTAGAGGAACCCGCCGGCCCCCGCGAGCAGCGCCCAGCCGGCCGCCCACGCCCAGGCCAGGTGCGGCAGCCGGTCGTAGGAGTAGCTGTCGATCAGCGCGAACCGCATCAGGTCGATGTAGACGGCGGCCGGATTGCACTCAAGGAGCACCTTCAGGGCGTGCGGCAGGTTCCGGTCCGCGAGGACCGCGTCGATGCTCCACATCACTCCGGACGCGTACATCCAGGTGCGCAGCACGAACGGCATCAGCTGCGCGATGTCCGGCGTCCTGCTGCCGAGCCTGGCCATGACGAGCGCCAGACCGGTGTTGAACGTGAACTGCAGCGCGAGCGCGGGCGGGGCGAGCAGCCAGTACACCGTCGGCGGGACGCCGAAGCAGAGCAGGATCACGGCCAGCGCGCACATCGAGAACAGCAGCTGCTGGAGCTGTTGCAGGCAGTACGAGACCGGCAGTGAGGCCCGGGGGAAGTGCAGGGCGCGCACTAGGCCCAGGCTGCCGGAGATGGCGCGCGTGCCCGCCATCACCGAGGCCTGCGTGAAGGTGAAGACGAAGACGCCGGTGACCAGGAACGGGACGTAGTCCTCGACGTCGCGCCTGGTGTCCATCAGGACGCCGAAGATGAAGTAGTAGACCGCCGCGTTGAGCAGCGGCGTCATCACCTGCCACACCTGGCCGAGCTTCGCCTGGCTGTACTGGGCGGTGAGCCTGGCGGTGGCGAAGGCGGTGATGAAGTGGCGGCGCCGCCAGAGCTGCCCGACGTACGCGGGCAGGGAGGGGCGGGCGCCGCTGACGGTGAGGCCGTGCCGGGCGGCGAGTTCGGCGGGGGAGGGCTCGGCGGCCGGCGGTGTCGGGTGGGGCGGCGTGTCGAGGGCCTGACTCACATCCGCTGCTTTCGCTCGGGGAGGCGGTACATGTCACGCACGACGGGACGGTACCGTTTCGTCGTCACGCCGACAGTAGGGCCTCTCCGCGTCGGAACGCAACCGTATCGTCGCCTCGTCCTATGCTGTCCGTATGACGACGAGCAGGCCACAGGATGAACAGCCGCGCCGCAGGCCCCCCGCCGGAGCCGCCGTGCTCCGCGAGGACAAGACCGAGGCGATCAGGGCCGCCGTCTTCGAGGAACTGGCCTCCGTGGGGTACGCCCGCATGTCCATCGAGGGCATCGCGCGCCGCGCGGGCGTCGGAAAGACCGCCGTCTACCGCCGCTGGCGCTCCAAGCTGCACCTCGTGCTCGACCTGGTGTCGGCCCTGGCGGTCCAGGGGCTGCCCGCGCCGGACACCGGCTCCCTGGAGGGCGACCTGCGCCTGCTGTACGAGGTCACGTCCCGAGCCCTGCGGCACCCCGTGGCCTCGCAGGTCATCCCCGACCTCCAGGCCGAGGCGGCCCGGAACCCCGAGATCGCCGAAGCCCTGCAGAAGGCGCTGCGCGAGGGGCAGTACGGGGTGGCGAGCGGCATCGTGAGGGCCGCCGTCGAGCGGGGCGACCTCCGTGCGGACCTCGACCAGGAG
This sequence comes from Streptomyces sp. NPDC050703, assembly GCF_040654435.1. Lineage (NCBI taxonomy): Bacteria > Bacillati > Actinomycetota > Actinomycetes > Kitasatosporales > Streptomycetaceae > Streptomyces > Streptomyces sp. NPDC050703. Next base: position 106,526 of record NZ_JBFAHX010000023.1, on the reverse strand, counting down.
CTGGCCCTCGACCTGGTCTCGGGGCCGCTCTACTGGCGTTCGGTGGTGGTCCGCGCGAAGGTGCCCAAGGGATACCTGGAGCGCCTCGCGACGGCTACGGCTGCCGGGCTGCGCGCGCTCTGAGGAGCGTCTCCGTCCGGCCGCGCGAGGGCTCAGGCGTCGCGCCGCCGCGTCATCCACAGAGCCGTGCCCGTCGCCAGCACCACGACGCCCGTACCGACGCTCGCCATCACGCGGGTGGCGCCGTCCCAGGAGGTGAGGCTGAGCATCGCGTTGGCGACGATCGCGAGCGAGAAGACCAGCCAGAGCAGAGGCCTCATGGGAGTCGGTCCTTCCGGAGAGTTGCGGCCGCCGCCCCGTGCGGCGGCCCGGCACCAACTCTCCCGTCTCCGAGGTCCCGCCACGAGGGTGCCCTCTCCCGAAGCCATGGTGTAGCGCGCTACACCCCCGGGTGGGGGGTCCGCCCGCCGGACCCCGCCCGCGCGGTGACTTAGCCTGACCGGATGAGAGAGACGGTGGGGGCGGCGGGCCGCGCCCTGGCACAGCTGGGCAAGGCGGCCGGGCTCGCCGTCGCGTCGTACCTCTTCATGGCGCTGGTCCTCTTCACCGCCGTCGTCACGCTGCTCGTGGTCGGCGCCGCCGTGCTGCCCGAGACCGTGCTGCTGCTGCGCAGGACCGCGGGACTGAAGCGGCGCCTGGTGGGCGACTGGAGCGGCACCCCCGTCCCCGAGGCCTACGCCCCGCTCACCGGCGGCGTCCGCGAGCGCGTGCGGACCGCCCTCAAGGACCCCGGCACCTGGCGCGACCTGCGCTGGCTCACCGCCCACTTCGTGTACGGCTGCGCCCTGATGTACGTGGCCATCCCCCTGTGCATCCTCGGCCTGCTCATCGACGGCTTCTGGTGCGGGCTCCTGCGGCAGCGCGCCGTGGCCCTGCCGCTGCTCGACCGCCTCGCCGACCTGGACGCCGCCTGGTCGCGGGCCCTCCTGCTGCCCTCCCCGGAGGCGCAGCGCAACGCCGACCTCGCCGAGCGCGTCGAGGAGCTGACCGTCACGCGCGCCGGGGCCGTCGCCGCGCACGGCGCCGAGCTGCGCCGCATCGAACGCGACCTGCACGACGGTACGCAGGCGCGGCTCGTCGCCCTGTCGATGCGGGTCGGGCTCGCCCGCCGCGCCTACGACAAGGACCCCGAAGCCGCGCGGAGACTCCTCGACGACGCCCAGGAGCAGGCCGAGGAGGCGCTGACCGAGCTGCGGCACGTCGTGCGCGGCATCCATCCGCCGATCCTCACCGACCGCGGTCTCCTCGGTGCCGTCCGGGCACTGGCCGCGGGCAGCGGACTCGACGTGACGGTCACCGCGCGGGGCGTCGAGGACGCCGCGGGCCAGGCGGTACGGGCCCCGGCGGCGGTGGAGGCCGCCGCGTACTTCGTCGTCGCCGAGGCGTTGACCAACGCCGCCAAGCACAGCGGCTCCGAGCGGGCCACCGTGGAACTTTTCCGGGCGGGCGGGGTGTTGGGCATTGCGGTACGTGACGAGGGGCGGGGCGGGGCCGAGGACGGGGCCGGCGGCGCGGCCGGCGGCAACGGTGGCACCGGGCTGCTCGGCATGCGGCGCAGGGTCGCCGCCCTCGACGGGACCCTGACCGTGACGAGCCCCGCCGGGGGGCCGACCGTGATCGAAGTGGAGCTGCCGTGCGCGTGGTGATCGCCGAGGACAACGCCTTGCTGAGGGAGGGCATGGTGCTCCTGCTCACCTCCGCGGGGCACGAGGTGGTGGCCGTCGCCTCCAGCGGCCCCGAGGTGCTGCCCGCCCTCCTCGACCACCGGCCGGACGTCGCGGTCCTCGACGTGCGCATGCCGCCAGGCTTCCGGGACGAGGGACTGCGGGCGGCGCTCGCGGCCCGCGCCGAACTGCCCGGCCTTCCGGTCCTCGTCCTCTCCCAGTACGTCGAGGAGACGTACGCGGCCGAACTGCTCGGCGGCGGCGCGAGCGGCGTCGGCTATCTGCTGAAGGACCGCGTGGGCCGGGTCGACGAGTTCCTCGACGCGCTCGAACGGGTGGCCGACGGTGGCACCGCGCTCGACCCGGAGGTCGTGACGGAACTGCTCACGCGGCGCCGCGACGACCCCCTCGACTCCCTCACGCCGCGCGAGCGCGAGGTGCTCCAGCTCATGGCCGAGGGCCGGGACAACACCACGATCGCGTCGCTCCTCGTCGTCTCGGACCGTGCCGTCAGCAAGCACATCGGCAATGTCTTCGCGAAGTTGGGGCTGCCGCCGAGCGACAGCGGGCACCGGCGGGTGCTCGCTGTCCTGGCGTATCTGAACAAGGGGTAGGCCGCGCTTCCTGAGCCTCAGCCCCGCCTGGCGGGTGCCGGGTAGCGGCCCCGCAGCGACGCCCAGGACGGCACCAGCGTGCCCGCGGCGGCCGTGGCGGCCACCACCAGGGCGATCAGCACCGCCTGCACCGGCGGGAGGTGCGGCAGGCTGTGCGCGAAGGCCACGCTGAAGGCGAGCAGCGGCACCGAGGCCACCGCCGCGCCGACCACGAGACCGGTCAGGGCCGTGGCCGCCGCCTCCAGGCGCAGCATCCGCCGCAGCTGGCGCCGCCCCGCCCCGGCGAGGCGCAGCAGGGAAAGTTCCGGGCGCCGCCCGATCGTGATCAGCGACAGGGTGCTCAGGACGGCGATCACCGCGAAGCCGCCGATCGCGGCGACCGCGGCGACGGTCACGACCTCGCCCAACGCCTGGTCCTCCGGTTCCAGCCGCTCGGGCGCGGGGTCCTTCGTCACCTCCGCCCCCGGGGCGGCCTTCCGCAGGGCCCTCGCGTCGGCACCGGGCCCGGCCACCAGGACGCGGTCCGCCGCCGCCCCGGCCGGGGACGTGTGCCGGGCGAGCTGCTCGCGGGCGAAGAGGAAGCCGCTGAGGGCCAGTTCGCGCTCGTACGTCGCCACGACCTTCAGCCGTGCCTCGACGCCGTCCCCGAAGCGCAGCGCCACGGTCGAACCGGGGCGTACGCCGAGGGCCCGCGCCTGGTCGTGGCCGACCGCCACCGTGCCGGGACGCAGTCGGCCGATGTCGCCCTCGCGGACGCCGGGGTCCAGCGTCCGCGCCAGACCGCGGGGGGTGACGCCGAGCACCGGCAGGCGGTCGAGGCGGGGCTCGCCCGTCTCCCGGCGGGCGAGGACGACGGTGCCGTGCGTGACGCGGGTCGCCGCCACCACCCCGGGGACGTCCCTGATCCGCCCCAGGGTGCCCGCGGGCAGGCCCCCCGCCGCCGTCACCGCGTGGTCCGCCCGCGCCGCCTCCTCCGCCTGGCCGCCCGCAGCGTGCGTCACCGTCGCGCCCGCCGAGAGCTGCACCGTGACGAACGCCGTGACCAGGATGATCGGCGTGAGCGCCGCCCCCGAACGCCGCGCGAACGCGGCGCAGTTGGCCGCCGCGAGGTGCCCCGCCGCCCCGCCGAACCTGCGCAGCGGGGTGCCGAGCACCCGCATCGCCCCTTCCGCGATCCAGGGGCCGAGCAGCGCACAGGCGATGACCAGGACCACGGTCGCCGCACCGGCCGCGGCAGCCGCGGCCTCCCCGTCCTGCAGCGTGGCGGTGCCGGCCGCGCTCACCCCGAGGAACAGCAGCACGAGACCGGTGACCCGGCGCGCCGTGCCGGACCCCGGCTCGCGCAACGCCTCCGCGGGCCGTAGCCTCGCCGCCCGCGCGCAGGCGATGAGGGCCGCCACGCGGGCGATGAGCAGCGTGAGGCCGGCCGTCACGAGGGGCGCGGCCAGCAGCCAGGCAGGCAGGGGCAGTTCAAGGCCGGGCGGCAGCGCGCCACGGGCCCGGAGCAGGGCACGCAGCCCGAGATGGGCGGGCACCGCCCCGGCCGCCCCTGCCAACGCCGCCCACGCGGCGACCCGGCCGACCTCGCGGCCCACCGCGCCCCGCAACTGCCGAGGCGTCGCACCGACCGCCCGCAACAGGCCGAGCTCCCGGGAGCGCTGGGCCAGCGCCTGCACCACCGTGGACGCCACGACGAGCAGCGCGATCAGCACGACGGTCGCCGCCACGGAACCGAGCAGCGCGAGCATCCCGGCCCGCGCGGGGGCCGCGGCGAGGAACTCGGCCCCGCCGCGCCCGTCCCCGGCCAGTACCCGGAGCTTGGCACGGTCACCCTCGGCCCGATGCCCGACGCTCCGCAACTCGGCGGCGTCCACGGCGTGCCGTACGCGCTCGTACAGCGTGGCGGTACGCGTCCCCTCCTCCGCGGTCACGCCGACGGCGGCCACGGAACCGGGGTGCCCGGCGAGCCGCCGCGCCTCGGCGGAGGTGAAGTAGACGGCGTCGCGCGGTCCCGCGGCCACGCCGGTCACGGTGTACGTGGCGACGACTCCGTCGACGCGCACGGCCACGCGCCGGCCGGTCGGCGCCGTGCCCTCGCCGACGACGACCTCGGAGGCGCGCCGCGGCGGGCCCCCGTCCCGCAGCCCGTACGAACCGAGCCGGGCGGCGTCCCAGGGCCGCCCGGTGGCTTCGGAGCCCCCTACGCCGACCGGGAACACCTCATCGGCGACGACGTCACGCACTCCGGGCACGCGGTGCACCGTCTCCAGGGCGGCCCGCGGAACCCGCACGCGCTCGGTGAGGCCCGCCGTCACGGTCTCGGGCTTGCTGCCCCAGGGCTTGGCGGTGTAGCGGGTGTTCTGGTCCCCGGTGACGACGAGGTCGGCGGCGGAGTACCGCTCCACGCGCGCGTGCCCCAGCCCGGCGGAGGCGAGCGTGAGCCCGAAGGAGCCGAGCAGCAGCGACGTGAGGGCGAGCGCGGCGAAGACGGCGGCCCAGGCCCTGCGGTGGTGGCGGGAGGCGCGGCGGGCGAGAAGGGAGACGGGACGGGTACGGGCGCTGCCCCGCGCGTGCGTGCTGTCGCTCACGCGGCGGCCCTCCCCAGGGAGCGCATGACCGCGTGCACCTGGGCCGCGCCGGGGTGGAGGAGACGCTCGACGACGGTGCCGCCGGTGAGGAACAGCGCCTCGTCCGTCCAGGCCGCGGCGGACGGGTCGTGCGTCACCATCACGACGGTGTGCCCGTCCCTGTCGACCGCCTGCCGCAGCAGTGCGAGGACGTCCTGGGCGGTCACGGGGTCGAGGGCACCGGTGGGTTCGTCGGCGAAGACGACCTCGGGCGAGGTCACCAGGGCGCGGGCGATGGCCACGCGCTGCTGCTGACCGCCGGAGAGTTCGGTGGGCCGGTCGTCGGCGCGCCCGCCGAGCCCGACGTCGGCGAGGGCGCGCCGCGCCGCATCGGCGTCGTCGACGCCGGCGAGCAGGAGCGGCAGCGAGACGTTCTCCAGGACGCTCAGGGACGGTACGAGGTTGTGGGCCTGGAAGACGAACCCGACGCGCTCGCGGCGGAGCCGGGTCAGCGCGGCCTCGCTCAGCGAGCCGACGTCGACGCCGCCGATGCGGACGGTGCCGGTGGTGGGCCGGTCGAGCCCGGCGGCGCACTGCAGCAGGGTCGACTTCCCGGAGCCCGAGGGGCCCATGACGGCGAGGAAGTGCCCGCGGGGCACGGCGAGGTCGACGGGGGCGAGGGCGGTCACGCCGCGCCGGTAGCGCTTGCCGACCCCGTCGAGCACGAGCGCCCCGGCCTCACTCACCACGGGCCGCGGGCCTCGGCCTTGCCGCCTGAACATGTCGTACGTCCTCTCCGGGGTGCCGCTGCTGCCGGCTTGCGCCGCCACGGAGAACGCTAGGAATTCGGGGGGTGGGGGGCGAGAGAGTCTGGTCCCGTGGTGGGGGTGTAGGTGGCTACACCTGGCCTGGGGCGTTGCTTCTGCCGGGGCCGCCGGCTTCGGTGGGCCGGGGGCGTTGTCTGGTTGCCGGGGCCGCCCGGTTCTCCGGGAGTGTGGCGCCTCCGCCCCGCCAGTAAAGGGCGCTCCCTGTCGGTCGCGTCGGCTGCGCCGATTCCGCTTTCGCTCCACCCTTGACTGGCGGGGCTCCACCGCGAAGCTGCCATTGGCCGGGCGGCCACGGATGGGGGCGACGGAACGGCTTAGTGGGGGGTGCCGGTTTTCCTGCCGGGTGCGGACTAGTCCTTCTGGCGTGGGCGCAAGGGGGCGGGGTGGTCGCCGGGCAGACGGTTTCGGTGGGTTGGGTCATCGGGTGTCGGTGCCGGGTGCGGACTAGTCCTTCTGGCGTGGGCGTGACGCGGTGGGGGTGGTCGCCGGGCAGATGGCTTCGGTGGGTTGGGTCATCGGGTGTCGGTGCCGGGTGCGGACTGGTTCTTCTGGGGCGGGCGTCAGGGGGCGATGTGGCTGTCGGACAGACACGGCCCGGCCCGGCCCGGCCTCGGGGTCCCGCCCCCGCAGCACGGCGCCCCGGACAGTCCTGGGACAGCACCCTGGACAGTCCTGTGGTCCAGGCCCCGGACCCCGGACAGCCCTGTGGGCCGGAGCCCCGGACAGTCCTGTGGACGGTGATGGGTGATGGGTGATGGGTGGGGAGGGGGGTGGGGGCCGGGACCTAATTTGGAAAAGGCGCATTCGGCACCGCGCGCGCCCCCCGTTCGGCGAAACACAACCTACGCGAAGTTGATGCCCGGCCCCGGAGGAAGTCCGGACCGCCCGCCCGAGCCCTGCCCCTGTCCCGCGCCCCGTATGGACCGGGCCGCCACTCGGCAGCGATACCTGCTCCCTCCACCGGAGGGAGTCCGGTCCGGCCGGGGTGAGCGCTGGCCCTGTCCCGTACCCCGTATGGGCCGGTCGGCAGTCGGCGAGGGCACCCGACACTGCCACCGGAGGGAAGCCGGTCCGCCCGGCCGAGGCAGCCATCGGCCTCGGCGAGGCTGCGACGGACTGGTCCGCACCCGGCAGGAAAGCCGGCACCCCCCACCCCCGGACCCCGTCGCCCCCATTCGTGGCCGCCCGGTCAATGGCAGCTTCGCGGTGGAGCCCCGCCAGTCAAGGGTGGAGCGAAAGCGGAATCGGCGCAGCCGACGCGACCGATAGGGAGCGCCCTTTACTGGCGGGGCGGAGGCGCCACACTTCCGGGGAACCGGGCGGCCCCGGTAATCAGGCAACGCCTCAGGCCCACCCCACCTCCCGCCCCCCAGCCCACACTGCCGGGGGACCGGGCGGCCCCGGCAACCGGGCAACGCCCCCGGCCCGCCGGAGCCGGCCCCGGCCGGTTACGTTGGCTTGACCCATCCCTCCCACGCCGACGTGACCATCTCCCGTACGTCCCGCTTCGCCGTCCACCCCAGTTCCACCGCGATGCGCTCCGCCGAGGCCACCACCCTTGCCGGGTCGCCGGGGCGGCGGGGTGTGATGGTGGCGGGGGTGTCGTAGCCCGTGACCTCGTTGATCAGGTCCGTCATCTCGCGGACGGACACGCCCTCGCCCCGCCCGATGTTGAGCGTCAGGTCGGTGCCGGGCGCGGCGGAGGTGAGGGCGCGGGCCGTCGCCACGTGGGCCTCGGCGACGTCGGCGACGTGGATGTAGTCACGTACGCATGTGCCGTCCGGCGTGGCGTAGTCCGCGCCGAAGATGCGGGGGGCCTCACCGGCGGTGAGCCTCTCGAAGACCATCGGGACCAGATTGAAGACACCCGTGTCCGCCAGTTCCGGCGACGCCGCCCCCGCCACGTTGAAGTACCGCAGGGAAGCCGTGGTCAGGCCGTGCGCGCGGCCCGCGGCACGTACCAGCCACTCACCGGCCAGCTTCGTCTCCCCGTACGGGCTCATCGGCAGGCACGGCGTCTCCTCGGTCACGAGGTCGACGTCCGGCATGCCGTACACCGAGGCGGAGGAGGAGAACACGAAGTTGCGCACGCCCGACGACGGCGTCGATGACCGTGCCGGCCGCGATGCGCACGCGGCGTCCAGCAGGGCCCGTAGGCCCTCCACGTTCTCGTGGTAGTAGTGCAGCGGCCGCTCCACCGACTCCGCGACCCGCTTCTTCCCCGCCAGGTGGACCACGCCGGTCACCGCGTGGTCCGCGAGCGCCCGGCGCAGCGTGTCGCCGTCGAGGACCGAGCCGACCACCAGCGGTACTCCCTCGGGGACGCGCCCCGCGATGCCGGTGGACAGGTCGTCGTAGACCACGGTCCGCTCGCCGGCCTCCGTCATGGCACGGACGACATGCGCTCCGATGTAGCCGGCACCGCCGGTGATCAGCCAGGTCATGGTCGCCTCGTCCCGTCGTGTCGTCCTGCGTCGTCCTGCATCGTCGTGCGTCGTTGTGCTTCGTCGTGAGCCGTCGAGTCGCGTGCAGTCTCGCAGAGGCGGTGTCGGGAGCCGGTCAGCGGCCCACGGCCTCCGCGGCCCCGCGGGCCAGCCGGCCCAGGCGCCGCCTCGCGACCCCCACGACCCCCCGCACCCCCGGCGCGAGCCGGAGCGCGAGGTTGCCCGCCTGGGTGGCGTAGGGCTGGACCAGGAGCACTCCGTGCCGGCCGTCCGGTACCACCGTGCGGCGCAGCAGGCCGGGGCCCGCGGCGGCGCGCGCGGTCGTCTCGCGTGTCGTTCCGTCCGCGAAGTGGAGCCGCAGCCTGACGTCCCAGACACCGCCTTCCAGTGCCCCGAGGTCGAGCAGGACGGTGGAGGTCCACGTACCGTCCGGCCGGGCGGTGCCGAACGCGCCCGTGCGGCGCTGCCCGGGGCGACCGCTGTGGCGGTGGAGCAGTTCGACGTCGACCGTGGCGGGGCCCGCGTCCGCGACCCGCCCGTACAGTTCGCGCAGCCGCAGCGTCAGCCGGGCCTTGCCGCCGCGGGGGCGCAGCTCGCCCTCGACCGTGAGGGGCAGCAGGCGGACCGGGCGTACGAGCAGGTGCTCCAGGGTGACCTGGGGGAGGTCGTCCGCCCAGACGGGCATCGCGTCGGCGCCCCTCGGGTAGGGCGGTGTGAGCCGGGCCGGGCGCGCCGCCACCTCCTTGAGGCGCCTGAGGTCGCGCGGTTCCTCCGAGGCGAGGACGACGCGCGCGATGACGCGGCCGGGGGCGGGCGCCGCGTCGAGGTCGGCGGCGTCGAACGCCGTGAGGTAGGAGCGGGTGAGGGACCACCACTCGCGCCGGTAGCCCGGACTCCGCGTCGGCAGTTCGCGGACGTACATCCGCAGCTCGTGGTCGATGAACTTCGCGCGGGCCGCCCGTGCGAGCCGCTCGCCGCCGGGCGCGTCGCGCAGGATCTCCACGGAGTGCCGGTGGGCCGCCATGCGGGCCCGCCAGTTGGCGATCCCGGAGCGGTCGAGGGAGATGGAGAGCCGGGTGGCGGCGCGCCGCACGTGCCACACGTACACCGTGTCGGGGATCAGCGCGATGCGCGGGGCCGCGGCGAGCACGCGCGCGGCGAAGACGAAGTCCTCGTAGATGAAGCGGCCCTCGGGGAAGCGGACGCCGTGCTCGCGGAGGAAGTCCGTGCGGTACAGCTTGTCGACGCAGAGCGTGTCGTGGACGAGGCGGGCGCGCAGTTCGGGGCGGGGGACGAGCCGCGGCGCCGCGTAGAGCTCGGGCTGCCAGGGCACCTCGCGCCCCGACGGCAGCTCGCGGCGCACGCACAGTCCGGCGCTGACCTCGGCGTCCTGCGCGGAGGCCGCGGCGAGCAGCGCGCCCGCCGCGCCGGGCGGCAGTACGTCGTCGCTGTCGAGGAACATCACGTACGGGCAGGCGGCGGCGTCGATCCCGTCGTTGCGGGGGGTGCCGCAGCCGCCGCTGTTGGCGGTGCGGCGGATGACGCGTACGCGGTGGTCGCGTTCGGCGAGGGCGGCCAGGAGGCGGGCGCTGCCGTCCGTGGAGCAGTCGTCCACGGCGATCACCTCGCCGACCACGGGGCCCTGGGCCAGTGCCGAGCGCACCGCGCCGGCGATGTGCGCCGCGTCGTTGTAGCCGATCACGACGACGGAGACCTGCGCGTGGGGGTGGTGGGAGGGGCGGTTCCGGGCAGGCGGCTGAGACAGGGTGCGGTCCACGGTGGAAATGGTAGTGGTTTCTCCTGATTATCCGATTAGGTGGACATGGGTATATCTACGCGTCATAGGTATGTCTGCGCGCTATGGGTATATCTACGCGCTGTGGGGGTGTATGCGTGGGTTAGTCCCTACCCTGGGCCCGTCCGTTCACGCGTGCGAGAACCTCGCCCGTGCCCCGGCTCCAGTCCACGACCACCGCCTCCGGCGGCACCTTCTGGTCCGGTGAGAGGAGCAGCCACCGCACGTCGTACGCGCGGACGATCGCGGACCGCTCGGCACGGGTGGAGCCGGGAGCGAGGTAGGCGCGCACGGCGTCGAGGCGGCGCTCGCGCACCCGCTCGTCGAGGGAGGCGTCGGGCCACGCGGGCGCGACGAGGTTGGCCCCGTGGCCGGGGACGGACCGCGTGGGCCGGTAGCCGTCGGTCAGGACGACGTCGCCGCGGCGCATGTGGCCGACCGCCCAGTCGTAGCCGGGCCAGCGCGGCGGCTGGTCGAAGCCGATGGGATCGAGCGCGCGCGGCACGACCGCACCGGCCTGGAGCTGGAAGAACCCGACGCCCGCCCCGAGCGCCGCGGCTCCGGCGAGGGCCCCTCGCCGCCACCCCCAGGTCCGCGGCGCCGCCAGCTCGACGGCGAGGGCGAACTGGAGCGGCACCAGCGTCAGACCCAGGATGCGCCCGTAGGTGTAGTGCCCGCTGACCCAGCCGTACGCCACGACGAGGCAGTCCAGGGCGAACATCAGCACCAGCGGGTCCCCGCGGTCCCTGCGGAAGCGCAGCCACAGGGCGGGCAGCCCGAGCAGCGCGAGCCAGAAGCGCTGCGGCATGTCCGTGTAGAGCTGGCGGTGGATCCAGTCGACGGACTCGTCACCGACCAGGGAGAACACGCTGTAGTACGGCCAGACCGAGGCGACCGCCACCGCCGTCAGCGCGGTCACCGCCCAGCGGACACCGACCGACGGCACGGCGAACGCGACCACGCCGATCACCGCCGCCACCGACGAGATCGGATGGACGAGCAGGATCAGTCCGCAGAGCGCGCCGAGCCCCGCGTACGGCCAGAGGCCCCCGCGCGGCTCACGGGCCAGCGCGCCCGCCCACGCCCAGGCCCAGAAGGCGAGGCCGATCGCGAACGTCGACGGATAGCCGAGGTTGCCCGTCATCGACATCAGGCCCAGATAGCCGCTCCACCACGCCATTCGCGTGCCCCAGAGCAGCACCATCGCGGCCAGCGCGAGGACCGGCGCCCACGGCCGGGGGGTGAGGACGCGCACGAAGCGGCCGATGCCGGTCAGCAGGACGAGCAGGTTGACCGGGCCGCTCAGCTTCACGACCTCCCGGCCCGCCATCTCGGCCAGCTGGGCGAACAGGCCCTGGGCGACCGCGTACGGCGAGTAGTACGGGCTGCCGTCGCCCGGCAGGTCCGCCATCGGGTGCGCGGGGTGCAGCAGGTCGTCCTTGAGGCGCTCGACCACCGCCGCGTGCTGCCCGAAGTCGCAGCACATCGGGACCCGCCAGAAGGCCAGCGACATCACCAGCCAGAACAGGCCGCCGAAGACGGCGTACGGGGACGGGCGCCACCGCCGGCCGCCGTGCAGTGCCGTGGCGCCGTTGGCGGTCCCGCGGGTGACGAGCGTGCCGGTCACCGCATGAGCCTCTCCGCCACGCGGGCCGCCGCACGGCCGTCGTCGAGGTCGCAGTAGGCCTCGCGGAACGCCGCGTACGCCTCCGCGTGCCGGTCCGCGATCGACTCCAGGTCGCACAGTGCCTCGACGACCTCGCCGGTGGAGGTGAGCAGCGGTCCCGGCGCGGTCGTCTCGAAGTCGAGGTAGAAGCCGCGCACGGTGTCGCGGTAGTGCTCCAGGTCGTACGCGTGGAAGAGCATCGGGCGCCCGGTGTGCGCGAAGTCGAACATCAGGGAGGAGTAGTCCGTGACCAGGACGTCCGCGATCAGCAGGAGTTCAGCCGCCCTCGGGTGCGCCGACACGTCGTGCACGAAGGGCGGGCGGGCGCCCGGCAGCCGGCCCGTCGTCAGCGGATGCTTGCGGACGAGCAGGACGTGGTCGCCGCCGAGCGCGGACTCGGCGGCGCCGAAGTCGAGCGCGGGCTCGTAGCGGAACCGGCCGGGGCGGTACGCGAGGTGGTCGCGGTACGTCGGCGCATAGAGCACCACCCGCTTGTCCGGCAGGATGCCCAGCTCGCGGCGGACGCGGTCGGCGACCTTGCCGCGGTCGTCGCCGAACAGCACGTCGTTGCGGGGCGAGCCCGCTTCGAGCACCTCGCCGTCGTAGGCGAGGGCACGGCCCAGGTGCGGGGTGGAGAAGCGGTTCGGCGAGACGAGGACGTCCCACTGGCGGGACAACCTCGGCAGGGCGTCGAGGTGGCCGTGGTCGGCGTAGAGCGTGTCGGTGAGGTCGATGCCGATGCGCTTGAGCGGGGCGCCGTTCCAGGTCTGTACGACGGTCTGGCCCTCGCGGCGTTCGAAGAAGTCCGGCAGGTGTCCCGAGGTGACGACGCGCCGGCAGCGGGCCAGCGCCTCGTACCAGGCGGCGCTGTGCTCCTCCACGCCCTTGGCGCCCGCGGGCACGCGGGTCTGCTGGTCGTGCGTGACCCAGAGGTGTTCGACGTCGGCGCCGCGCCGCACCAGCTCCTCGTGGACGGCGCGCGGGGAGTCGCCGTCGAAGTACAGGACGGCGTCGGTCAGGGGCCGCCTGCGGCAGGCCGGGTAGTGGGCGGTGCGGAGCCTGTGCTGCCGGTACGCCCCGCGTTCGGAGCGCGCGAGGACGGGCCCGGCCTCGACGAGCAGCCGGTCGCCGAACCGCCGGTCGACGGCGAACTCCCGCCCCTGGACGGCCCGGTGCAGGGGCAGCCCGGTGGACACGGAGGCGAGCAGCCGCACGGGCATGCCGTCGTGGACACGGGCCACCCCGCCGCCGCTCACGTCATGGCCACGGGCCACCCCGCCGCCGCTCACTCCGGCCGCCCCGGCCGCCCCGGTCGCCCCGGTCTCCCGCAGGAACGCGTACCACCGCCCCTCCCGCAGCGCCCCGCCGCCCGGCGCGAGCACCGCGCGGAAGCGGTCGCCGGTGCGCTCGGCGGGGACCGTCAGCTCCTCGTCGAGGCCGCTGTGCCGCAGGACGAGTTCGGCATCGGGCCACGACGCCGCCGTGGCCACGCCCTCGATCGTCAGCGTGCCGTCGTCGCCCCACTCGACGCGGTCGGCGACCGGCTGCCGGGTCAGCTCCACGACCAGGGCGCCCTGGTCGTTGGCGGTGGCGCACAGCTCACGGCCGGGGCCCGCGGGGTAGCGTCCCGGCGCCAGGCCGAGCGTCGCGGCGAGGGACTTCAGGGTGCCGTCGGGCAGGACGAGGTTGGCCTGGAAGCGGTCGCCGTGCGGCGGTTCGACCTCCTTGGGCGCGAGGTGCGGCACGGGGGGCACCCCTGTCAGGTCCGCGAGGCGTACGCGGACCTCGAAGCGGTCCCCGGCGACGCTCAGCGGGTAGGTGAAGTCGGTCCCCGAGTGCTTGTGGGTCAGGCGCAGCGACTCGGGCCGCGGCCCGCCCGGCAGGCTGCCGTCCAGCACGACGTCGCCCCCGTCGAGCCGGTGGGCCTCCACGCGCGCCGCGTACTCCTGGACGCGCAGCACGAGCCGGCCCCTGCTGTAGCCGACGGCGAGGCGGAGGCCGTCGTCCAGTTCGCGCACCAGGGTCTGCGCGGAGGGCCCGTCGGCGGCGCGGACGGCCGCGCGCCGCACGGTGCCGTGGCCCGCGACGACCACGCCGAGCAGCCAGGTGCCGGGCCGCCACCGGCCGCCGGTCCGCAGCCGCTCCGGGTCGACGGTCATCTCGAAGCCGGACAGGTCGTAGCAGTGCAGCCGCTGCCGCGACTCCTCGGTGGCCTTCGGCGCGGTGACGGTCCGCGTCGGCACCCGGCGGATGCGCCGCCCGTCGCGCGCCGACTTGAGCAGCCCCGTCTTGACGGAGTGCCCGGGCCGCGACGCCTCCAGGTTGCGCACGTAGGCGTAGCCGCTGATCCGCAGCTTGCCGTCGTCGCCCCACCGCGTCTCGCCGACGCGGGCCACCACCGGCAGTTCGTCCCGGCCGAGCCGCAGCAGCTTCTCGGGGACGCGGCCGATGTCAGGGTAGGCGGCACGCCGCCGTACCGTGCCGCGCACGTGGAAGGCGGAGCCGTTGGCCCGCTCGAAGGCGAGCAGGCCGATGAGTTCGGCGGTCCGCGTCTCCCGTACGAGCTGCCATTTGACGCGCAGGCCGACGGGCAGCTCCCCGATGACGGACGGGTCGGCGCGGCGCAGGAAGGCGGCCGTGTCCGTCATGAACGCCGCGCGGTACTCGGGGCCGCCCGTCGGCAGCCCTTCGAGGAAGTAGACGAAGTCGTCGCGCAGGCAGGACGCGTCGTACGTCTTCTTGAGCTGCGGGGCGTGCGTGGCGAGGAAGGCGCTGACGTGCGCGCACGCGGCGATGCGGTCGCGCACGCCCTTGACGTCGGTGCGCCGCCGGGTGATGGAGCCCTCGCGCACCCGCCAGTAGTAGACGTGGTCGCTGAGCACGTCGACGGAGGCGGCGAGGAAGTGCGCCGGGATCATCACGGGGGTGTCCTCGTAGAGCTTGCCCTCGGGGAAGGCGAAGCGGTGGCGGTCCCAGAAGGAGCGCCGGAAGACCTTGTTCCAGGCCACGCGGTCGGCGAGGAGGTCCAGGTCGCGCGTGATGTGCGTACGGGTGCGCGGCTCGGTCAGCCACTTGTACTGCCAGGCCTGGGAGCGGCCGCGCTCGGTCAGCCGCCAGACGTTGCCGCTCGCGAAGTCCGAACCGGTGGCGTCCAGGCTGGCGATCATCCGCGCGTAGGCGCCGTGCGGCACGACGTCGTCGCTGTCGACGAAGGTGAGGAACTCCGCGGTGGGGGACGCCTTGCGCACCCCGGTGTTGCGGGCGGCGCTCAGCCCGGCGTTGCGCTGGCGCACGTAGACGAAGCGCGGGTCCCTCGCGGCGAACTCGCGGGCGATGCGGGGGCTGTCGTCGGTCGAGCCGTCGTCGACGAGGATGCATTCGAGGCCGCCCGCCCCTTCGCTCAGGGGATCACCAGCCCCTCCGCTCCCGAGGCCGCCCGCCCCCTCGCTCCCGGGTCCGCCCGGCCGGTCACCACCGTCGAGGGTCTGCCGGGCGATCGACTCAAGGCACTCCTGAAGGAACTCCTCGACGTTGTAGATGGGCACGACGACGCTGAGACGGGGCTGCACGGCGACCGGCCTTTCGTAAGAGTACGGGCATATTTATCCCCTTTGCCCGTTGTCCGCTCGCGCTGGTCAGCCGCTTCGCCGCCTTCCACCCGGATGAGTGACGCGAGGTCTTCGACAGGCGGTGCCCGGCTGGCTACGGTCGGTTGCCATGTCGCGCTTCTCGGTCGTCGTCCCCGCCCACCGCGTCCAGGGCTACCTGCGGGAATGCCTGGACTCCGTGCTCGCCCAGTCCTTCGCCGACGTCGAGCTGATCGTCGTCGACGACGCCTCGCCGGACGCCTCCCCGGCGATCGCCGGGGAGTATGCGGAGCGCGATCCGCGCGTGCAACTCGTGCGGCTCCCGGCACGGTCGGGCACGGGACCCGCCCGCGACACCGGCGCCGGCCGCGCCACCGGCGAGTACCTGCTCTTCCTCGACGGAGACGACCTGCTCCTGCCGGGCGCACTCGACGCCCTGGACGCCGCCCTCACCGAGCACGGCGAGCCGGACGTCCTGCTGTTCGCGCACGACCGCGTCGACTGGTGGGAGCACGTGCGCCCCGGCGGCGACCCGCTCACCGGCGACCCGCTCGGCCACACCCCGGCCGCCTGGAACCGCGTCTTCCGGCGCGCCTTCTGGCACGAGCGCGAACTCGCGTTCTCCGACGGCCCCTACGAGGACGTCGTACCGGTCCACACCGCGACCCTGCGGGCCGGGGACCGCCTCGCCGTCCTCGACCGGGCCTGCGTGCGCTGGCGCGAGCGGCGCGCCGGCAGCTTCGCCAAGACGCCGGGCAGGCAGCACTTCGCCGTCACCGGGCGGTACGAGGAACTGCTCGCCGCCGCGTCCCCCGCCGACCGGGACCGGCTCCTGCCGCACGCCGCCACGCACCTCATGGCCGTCCTCGACGACCCGGGGCGCGTCAGGGCGGCCGACCGCCGCGACTTCTTCCGGGAGGCGGCGCGCGTGTACCGGGCGTACGCGCCCCGGGGGGCCGGGGAGCCCCGGAGCCCCGGGGAGAAGGCGCTCGCCACCGCCTCCTACGCCGCCTACGCGGGCCTCCGCGAGGCCGGCACCCGGCGGGCCCGCGTCACCAGGGAACTCAAGCAGCGCAAGAAGAAGCTGCGGGCCCGCGCCATGCGCGCCGTCTACCGCGCCGACCTGCACCGCTCCCTCGACCCCCACCTCGCGGTCTACGGCGCCTACTGGAACCGCGCGGTCTCCTGCAACCCGGCCGCGATCCACGCCAAGGCCCGCGAACTCGCCCCGCACATCAGGGGCGTGTGGGTGGTCTCCGGCCGCAACAAGCACAAGGTGCCCGCGGGCGTGGAGTACGTCATCGAGGGCTCGCGCCGGTACTGGGAGACGATGGCGAGGGCGACGTACCTCGTCAACAACTCCAGCTTCCCCGGCGGCTTCACCAAGCGGCCGGGGCAGGTCTACCTCCAGACCCACCACGGCACGCCCCTGAAGACGATGGGCCTCGACCAGCGCCGCTACCCCGCCGGCACCCACGGCATCAGCTTCCAGAAGGTCCTCGACCACACCGACCAGTGGGACCTCAGCCTCTCCTCCAACCCGCACTCCACGGAGGTCTGGGAGCGCGTCTACCCCTCCGCGGCCTACCGCGCCCTGGAGGCCGGCTACCCCCGCAACGACGTGTACTTCACGGCGGACGACGAGGAGACCGCGCGCGTCCGCGCCCGGCTCGGCGTCGGCGACGGACGCACCGTGCTGCTCTACGCGCCCACCCACCGCGACTACCAGAAGGGCTTCCGGCCCCGCCTCGACCTCGCGCGCTTCGCCGAGCGGCTCGGCCCCTCGTACGTCGTGCTCGTGCGCGCCCACTACTTCTACGGCGCCGCCGCCGGGCTCGACCGGCACCCGCAGCTCGTCGACGTCACCGGACACGCGCGCGTGGAGGACCTCTGCCTGGCCGCCGACGCCCTCGTCACGGACTACTCCTCGCTGATGTTCGACTACGCCTGCCTCGACCGCCCGATCGTGACGTACGCGCCGGACTGGCAGGCCTACCGCCTGGCCCGCGGCACCTACTTCGACGTGCTCTCCGGGCGCCCCGGCGAGACGCCGGGCGCGACGGCCACCACCGAGGACGCCCTGGCCGGGCTGTTCAGGGACGGCGGCTGGGACTCCCCGGAGGCGGCGGCGCTGCGGTCCGCGTTCCGCGCCCGCTTCTGCCCCTACGACGACGGGGGCGCCGCCGAGCGGGTGGTCCGCGAACTGTTCCTCACGGCGCGTCCGTGACGGCCCCCGACCGCTCGTAGGGCGAGCGCACCGGGAAGTACGCGGTCAGGAAGGACCGGACGGCCAGCGCCATCTCCTCGTCCGCCATGCCGCTGTCGTGCGACTCGCCGATGCAGAACGCCGTCCGGTCCCGGTTCTGCAGCAGCCGCCCGAGCCGCGCGTGGTCCCTGCGGTCACCGATGTCCACGAAGTCGTACGAGATGCCGCCGGGCACGGCTCGCCCGGTGAGGTACGCGTAGTGGTGGTGCAGGGACGAGACGACGGAGAGGTCGCCCGTCGAGCGGAAGCGGCTGCGGGACGTGGCCTCCCACTCCGCGGGGAACCGCTCGGCGATCTCCTTCAGGACGCTGCGGCGCAGCGCGTACGGCACGTGGAAGAAGCTGTGCGTCGTCGTCCTGCCGAACGCGCGGCGCAGCAGCTCGCGGTTGTTCTTCGCCGCCCCCAGATAGCCCTCGTCGTCCGGTGAGACCGGCAGGGCGGGCACGGACGCGGACGACCAGAAGAAGCGGGCGATGCCGTTGCTGTGGAAGAACGTGTCGGGGTTGGTGGGGCGGCCGAGGAACATGTCGTCGTTGAAGTAGAGGAAGTGCTCCGACAGGCCGTCGATGCGGTGGAGCTGGGACTCGATGGAGTGCGAGTTGAAGGTCGGCAGGCAGCCGGCGGGGTCGGCGAAGAGGTCGCGGTGGTCCACGACCGTCAGGCCGGGGTGGGCCTCGTCGAGCCACTCGGGGCGCTGACCGGCCGTGACGAGGTAGACGTGCCGGACCCATGGCGCGTACATCGCGAGGGAGCGCAGCGAGTACCGCAGCTCGTCGCGGTTGCGGAAGCGCACCGCCCCGTCGTCGGCGGTCTCGCGCCCCGCCCCGCCCCGTGCCGCGTCCCGCAGGGCACGCCACTCGGGGTCGGAGTCGTCGACCCAGGTGTAGACGGCGTCGACGGGGAAGCCGACGTCCTTGACGAGCAGCTCGGTGAACACGTCGAGGGTCGGGTAGTCCCGCTCCGCCACGCGCAGCGTCGCCGTCGGCGTGAGCGAGGGCAGCTCGGCCCCGGCGAGGGTCGCGCCGAAGGGCGCGCGGAAGCCCTCCGTGCCCAGCGGGCCGCCCTCGGTGCGTCCCCAGAACGCCACCGTGCAGGCCTGGGCCGCGCCGTGCCGCAGCGACAGCGTGGTCGTCGTCACCGGCTTGAAGACCTTGACGCCCGCCACCTCGCCGATCGCGTCGAGGCGTTCGGCGAGGACCGCTCCCGGCGCCGCGTCGCGCGGGTTGACCAGCTCGGCGTAGACGGGCCGCCCCGCGAACGCCCCGGCGAGGGCCTTGAGCGCGTGCTCGCGGTGCTCGGCGGCCACGGCCAGGGTGTGCGCGGTGCCGTCGTGGGTGCGGACCACGGCGTAGGGGACGTCCCGCGCCTCCAGGGCGTCGGCGGTGAGTTCGAGGTTCCAGGCCGCCATGCGGGGCGCGAGGACGTCGTCGCGGCGCTCGGCGAGGCGGCCCACCGAGCGGATGACGCGGCCCGTGGTGTCCGCGGCGATGATCTCGTCCTCGCGCGCGTGCTCGCCCTCCGCCGCCGCGGCGTCGAAGGTGTGCGGGGCGGTGGGCCGGAACCCGCAGCCGCCGGACGCGACGCCGAGCGCCACGCGGTCCGCGCGCCCCCGCAGCCGCTCGGGGCGGTCGCGCCCCGCCACGAGCCGCCGGTACAGCTCCTCCCAGCGGGCGGTGACCGCGGCCGGGGAGAAGCGCTCGTAGACGCCCTCGCGCGCGGCACGGGCGTACGCGCGCCGCTTCTCCGCGTCGCCCATCAGCTCGTCCATGGCCGCGGCCAGCTCGGTGGTCTGCCCCGGCGGCACGAGGAGCCCGTCGACGCGGTGCCGCACGATCTCGGCGGGCCCGGTCAGCACGTCGTACGCCACCACGGGCACCCCGGCGGCCAGCGCCTCAAGAAGGACCAGCGGAAACGCCTCGTTGTGCCCCGCCGTCATCAGGCTGAGCCCGGCCTTCGCCCACTCGGCGGCCATGTCCCGGCAGGGGCCGAGGAGTTCGACGCGGTCGTGCAGGCCGAAGCCGTCGACGAGGCGGCGCAGGTGCCGTTCGCGGTGGCCGCCGCCGAAGATCCGCAGGGTCCACTCCGGGTGCGCGTCGGCGACCTCAGCGAAGGCCCGCACGGCGTGGTCGACGCGCTTCTCGCCGGTGAGCCTGGCGGCCATGACGATGACCTCGGACTCCCCGTCGGCGCGCGGCCGGAAGCCGTCCGGCACGGCGTTCGGGATGACGGCCAGCTCGGGCGCGGTGGGCCCGAGGGACTCCGCGATCCAGTCCCGGGTGCGGCCGGTGAGCGTGACGAGGGCGTCCAGGCGCGGCGCGTGCAGGAGCAGCGGCTCGCCGGAGGGGCCGCGCCGCTGGGTGGGGCGGTGCTCCTGGTGGACGGTGACGACCCGCGCGGGGGCGAGCGTCACGGCGGCGGCGAGGAGCGCGGGCGTGGTGGTGACCAGGACGTCGGTGTCCAGGCGCGCGAAGGCGTCGGCCATCTCGATGTCCGAGAGCCGGTCGAAGGCGTCCTCCCAGGCGGGCCTGATCAGCTCGCTGGGGAGCGCGGCCAGGGTGCGGCACGCGGCGTCGTCGAGGTCGGAGGCGCGCACCGGCCGCTCCGGTGTGACCGTGCGGTCGACCAGGTAGCGGACGGGCAGGGCGCGCGCCTCGGCGAAGAACGGCTCGTCGCGGGTGCGGAAGACCGAGACGACCTCGACCTCGGTGTCCGGGCGCTCGGCGAGGTGCTTGGCCTGGGTGTACGTGGCGAGTTCGGTCCCGCCCATCTCGTCGCCCCAGCCGAGCAGGTATGTGATCTTCATGAGGTCTCCTCCGTGGACTCCCGCGGGGCGCGCTCGGGGACGGCGGCCCGGGCGGGTACCTGTCCGGCGTGCCCCCGGCCGGGCGCCCACGCCAGGTCCGTGATGTCCCAGCACGTCACCGCGAACGCGCCGGTCCCGGTGAAGTGGGCGTGCGCCCGTACCAGCGAACCGTCGGGCAGCGCGAAGACGCGGAAGGGCGTGGGGCAGGCCGCGGCGGGGTCCCGCACGTCGGAGAGCCAGCGCCCGAGGGGGAGGCCGCCCACCCGGAAGTCCCACACCCACTGGCCCGGCCCGGCCCCGGTCATGGCGGCCAGCGGCACCCGCAGCGCGAACGCCGCGCCCGACCACTGGACGTCGGCGGGCACCGTCACCTTGTCCCTGCGCCGCACGGCCCGCGCGTACCTGTCCCGGGGCGCCGCGCCCACCAGGCGGCCGTGCACGGTGATCCCGTCGCCCCGCGGCTCGAACCGCACCAGTTCGGCGCGTGGCCGGGACCGCGTGGCCTGGAGCGCGGCCCGCCCGCCGCGGCACCTGACGATCCGCACGAGGGTGCCGGTCCGCCGGTCGGGGGCGTGCGGCAGGGTCGGCGTGGCGAGCGGTGAGGCGAGCGGCGAGGTGTCGGCGGCGGGTGCGAGGCCCCGGCGCCGTACGCGGCCGTCGGCGCCCCGCGTCTCGACGGTGAGCCGCCACACCCCGTCCCGCATGCCCCGCAGGGTGACCGTGGCGGTGAGCAGCGGGGCGCCCGCGGTGTGCGCCTCGTGGGCGAGGGGGACGGCGAGTCCGCGCGGGCCGCGGCTGATCAGCAGCCGGGCGCGGTCCGCGGGCCCGACGGCCGAGGCGTCGAGGGCGAGGTTGAGCGTCCTGCTGTCCCTGAGCGAGAGGTGCACGGGCGCCAGGAGGGACTCGGCCCGGCGCCCCCGCCCGGCGGCGGCCCGCTCCAGACGGAACCGCGTGCTTCGCGTGGCGGCGCGCAGCCGCCGGACGAGCGGTGGCGGGAGCCCGGGGAGGCGCGGGGGCGTGATCCCAATGCGGTGCATTGCGCCACTCTGCCCCGCGCCGGCCCGTCACCTCCTCGCGCACCGCGCGTGTTGTACGTCAATAGGACCGACAAGGCTCCATTCGGCCGAACGGCGCGTACGGAGACGCCTGCCGGAGGGCGGTGATCACTTCACCGCTCCCGCCATCACCCCCGAGACGAACTGCCGCTGGAAGGCGAAGAACACGGCCAGCGGTATCACCATCGAGATGAACGCGCCCGGCGCGAGGACCTGCACGTTGTCGCCGAAGAACCGCACCTGCTGCTGGAGCGCGACCGTGATCGGCGGATTCTTGGAGTCGGCGAAGATCAGCGCGATCAGCATGTCGTTCCAGACCCACAGGAACTGGAAGATGCCGAGCGAGGCGATCGCGGGCGCCCCCAGCGGCATCACGACCCGGAAGAACAGCCGCAGTTCACCCGCGCCGTCCAGGCGCGCCGCCTCCAGGAGTTCGCGCGGGATCTCCGCGAAGAAGTTCCGCAGGAGGAAGATCGCGAACGGCAGCCCGAACGCCACATGGAAGGTGATCACGCCGATCGTCGACTCGAAGATGCCGATCTTGCCGAAGAGGTCGGCGATCGGCACCAGCGCGACCTGCACCGGCACCACGAGCAGACTGACGACGCCGAGGAACCACCAGTCGCGGCCAGGGAACTCCATCCACGCGAAGGCGTAGCCCGCGAGCGAGCCGATGACCACCACGAGCAGCGTCGCCGGGACGGTGATCATGACGCTGGACAGGATCGAGTCGGTGATCGTCTCGTCCTTGAGGAGGTTGCTGTAGTTCTCCAGCGTCATCTGCGAAGGCGCGGAGAAGACCTTCCACCAGCCGTTCTCGCTCATGTCCGCCGGAGTGCGGAACGAGCCGATCAGCAGGCCGATCGTCGGCACCAGCCAGAAGAGGCCGACGAGCACCAGGAACACCCGCAGCGCGGTGCTGCCGAGCAGGGACGCGATCCGGCCGCCCAGGGACTGCCGGGCCTTCACCGTTTCGGTAGGGGCGGTCATCGCTCGGCCTCCCGCCGCATGCGTCGGATGTTGAACAGCATCACCGGGATGACCAGGAGGAAGAGCAGCATCGCGATGGCGCTGGCCACCCCCAGCTGCTTGTCGAGGAACGCCGAGTTGTAGAGCTGTACCGCCAGCACGTTCGCCTCGTCCTTCGAGGACCCCGGCGCGATCACGAAGACCAGGTCGAAGATCTTCAGTACGTTGATCATGAGCGTGACCAGCACCACCGCGAGGACCGGCGCGAGCAGCGGCACCGTCACCCGGCGGAACACCTGCCACTCGTTGGCGCCGTCCACGCGCGCCGCCTCCAGGAGTTCCCGCGGCACGCTCGCCAGGCCCGCCGCGATCAGGACCATCGCGAAGCCCGCCCACATCCACAGGTACGAGCCGATGATCGCGGGCGTGATCAGCGTGGGGCCGAGCCACTCGACGCCGTTGTACGGCTCGCGGAAGTTCGACGCGGGGAAGCGCAGTTGCGCCCCGTCCGCCTCCTCGGGCAGCGCGAACGTACCGTCGGCGCCCGCCGTGGTCGAGGCGACGACCTCGCCGTCCTTGACCGCCTCGATCCTGATGCCGTCGTAGCCCAGCTCGGCGGTGTCGGGGGCGTTGACCTCACCGCGGCCCTTGCCGCGCGTGAAGTCCTGCCAGGCCGTCCCCGTCACCCGGTCGGGGTCGGCCTGCGCGGGCTTCGCCGGCTTCGCGCCGTCCGGCATGGTGTCCGGCGCCACGCCGACCAGGGGGAGCACCACAGGGGTGCCCGCCCGCACCGGCTCGCGGGTGATGAAGGCGCCGCCCTTCTCGTTCCGCAGGGGCGACTTCATGCTGGGGTGCGCCTGGGGGAACGCGGAGGACTCGGCGAACGTGTCGTGCACGCCCACCATCACCGCGTTGGCGACGCCCCGGTCGGGGTCCGACTCGTACACGAGCCGGAAGATGATGCCCGCGGCGAGCATGGAGATCGCCATCGGCATGAAGATGACCAGCTTGAACGCGGTGCCCCAGCGCACCCGTTCGGTCAGCACGGCGAAGATCAGGCCGAGCGCGGTCGCGACGGTGGGCGCCACGACCACCCAGACCGCGTTGTTCTTGATGGCGGTCCTGATGCCGTCGTCCGTGAACAGCGTCTCGTAGTTGCCGAACGCCGTGAAGTCGCCCGAGTCGTCGAAGAAGCTGCGGAACAGCGAGTACCCGATGGGGTAGAGGACGAGCGCGCCGAGCAGCACCAGGGCGGGCAGCAGGAAGAGCACCGCCATCGACCTGCGGGTGCCGGTCACGCTCTTGCGCGGGGTCGGGGCCGGTGGCACCACCTCGGGGGTGCCACCGGCGTTCGCGGTCGCCACCGCCTAGTCCTTGTACGCCTTGGCGGCGGCCGTCTCCAGTACCTTCTGGGTGCCCGCGACGTCCTTCGGGTTCTTCAGGAAGTCCTGGAGCGCCTTCCACTCGCCCTTGCCCGGCGTGCCGCCGAAGGCCTGCGGGGCCTGGTCGGACATGTCGAAGCGGATGTCGTCACCGGCCGCGATCAGGTTCTTGGCGATGTTGCGCTGCACGTCGTTCGGGTACGCCGAGAGGTCCAGGCTCTTGTTCGGCGAGATGAAACCGCCCGCCTCGGCCCAGATCCGCGCCGAGTCGGGCGAGGCGAGGAACGTGAGCAGCGCCTGCGCGCCCTTGCTGTCCTTCAGCGCGACGGCCGCGTCACCGCCGACCACGGCGGGCGACTTGTCACCGACCGCGGGGAAGGGGAACACCTTGGCGTCCGTCCCGACCTTCGCCTTGGTCTCCGAGATCGCGAGCGAGACCATGTCGCCCTCGAAGACCATGCCCGCGGCGGGCTGGTCGCCGCCCTTGAACGTCTGCTTCACCGACGCGGGGAACTCGGTCTGCAGGGCGCGGCTCGCGCCGCCCGCGACGAAGCCCTTCTCGCCGAAGATCTCCGCCAGGGTGGTCAGCGCCTCCTTGACCGAGGGGTCCGTCCACTTGATCTCGTGCTTGGCGAGCCGGTCGTACTTCTCCGGGCCCGCCTGGGAGAGGTAGATGTTCTCGAACCAGTCGGTGAGCGTCCACGCGTCGGCGCCCGCCACCGATACCGGCGGCACGCCCGAGTCGTAGATCATCTGGGCCGTCTTCGTGAAGTCGTCCCAGGTCTTGGGCACGCTGACGCCCGCGTTCTCGAAAACCTTCGTGTTGTACCAGACCAGCGACTTGTTGGCGGCCTTGAAGTACACGCCGTACTGCTTGCCGTCGACCGAGCCGAGGTCCTGCCAGCCCTTCGCGTAGTTCTCCTCCAGCTGCTTCTGCGCCTCGGCGCCGACCGGCTCGGCCCACTTGTTCGCCACGGCCTGCTCGATCGCGCCGACCTGCGGCAGCATCGCGACGTCCGGCGGCTGCCCGCCCGCCACCTTCGACTCCAGGAAGCTGATGATGGGGTCCTGCGCGGGCACGAAGGAGACCTTGGCGCCCGTCCTCTTCTCGAACTCGTCGAGCACCTTCAGGAAGACCTTGCGCTCCGTGCCGCCCCACACGGCCGCCACGGAGACGTTCTCCCCGTCCAGCTTCGGCAGCTTCAGCGCCGTCCCGGTGTCGTTGCCGCCGTCCTTGCCTCCGTCGCCGTCCTTGTCGTCACTGCCGCACGCGGTGACGGTCAGCGCGAGGGCGCCCGCGACGACGGCCGCGGCGATCCTGGCGGTGGTACGCCGATGTAGCGAAGCCCTGCGTGTACGAAGAGTGCTGCGCATCACTGCCCCGTTCTCTTCCCTGGCGAGTCCCGTTCGGTCTGGTCTACGCCCGGGCGGGGAGGGGCGGCAAGATGGCCTGCGCTGTCAACTCGTTGATCGTAATGGCGTTGTGACGTGGCGTCATGCGCCGAGAAGCGGTCTTTTCCCCCCACGGGTACGAATAGCCGCCACGGGGGGCGGGAAGGCGCTCCCGGCGGCGCCGGCGGGGCGTGGACCCGCCGGGAGCGGCGCGGCGGCGGGACCGCTCACAGTAAGGACGGGACCTCCTCCGCCGACACCGAGCGCGCGGCCCGCTCAAGGGCGCTCGCGAGCAGGGCGAGGTCCGTCGGGCCGTTGCCCAGCTCCCGCACGGGCCGCCTGGCGGGCGGATCACCCATCCGCTCCCACTCCAGCGGCACGACCGTGGGCCGCAGCGTCGCCGTACGGGGAATGCGTCCCGTGACCCGGCCCGCCTGGAAGGGTGTGGCCCGGCCGTCGGGGGAGCGCAGCTCGCCCCGCCCGGGAGCCGGTTCCTCGGGCCCCGCGGTCACCGCGTCCAGGGCCACGCGCAGCGTCGCCCGCCGGCCGAGGTCGGTCTCGGGCATCCGCTCGCTGCGGCCGGTGGACGCCACGAGGTGCACCCCGAGCCGCTCGCCGTCGCGCGCCACGGCCTCAAGCGCGCGCACGACCGATCCGGCCGCGGGCCGCCCCGGGGAGCCGAGGGCGGGCGAGAGCAGCGCGTCGAAGTCGTCGACGATCACCACGAGCCGGGGCAGCGGCGGCCCCGGCTCCACCCGCTGCCGCGCGGCGGGCCGCAGCCGCATCGTGGCGCTGGGCGGCGTGTCTATGTCGCCCCCGGCCGCCTGGGGCGGTACGGAAGGGACGCCGGGGGCGTCGCCCGCGCCCTGCTCGGCCGCTCCGGCCGCTCCGGGCGCCCCGGGGCCGGGCGCCGCGGAGACCCCCGCGCCGCCGGAGGCGTCGAACCCGCCCGGGCCCCCGCCGGCCACCGGGCCGCCGGCCGCCGTGGACGTCCTGGCGGCGGACGTCCTGAAGGCCCCGGTGCCGGAGGACGACGGGGACCGCTGGGCCACCAACCGCCCCGACACCTCCCGCTGCGTGTGCCACTCGGTGAAGCCGAGCCTGCCGAGCAGCTCCGCGCGCCGCTTCAGCTCGGCGGCCAGGGACTGGGCGAACTCCCGCATGCGCACCGGGTCGTTGGCCACCAGGTGCGTCGTGACGTGCGGCAGGTCGGTGCAGACCCCGAGCCCCGCGCCCTGCCGCCCCGCCGCACCGGCCGAGCCGCCGCTGTCCCGTCCGTCGACGAGCACGATGCCGAGCCGGTCGGGCCGCTCGGCGGCGGCGAGGGACGCGGCCACGGAGCGCAGCAGCTCGGTGCGCCCGCTGCCGGCGGGGCCCTCGGCGAGCAGGTGCGGCCCGTCGGCGGCGAGGTCCGCGACGACCGGGCCGCGCGGTCCGGCCCCCAGCACGGCGAGGGCGCGACCGCCGAGCGCCTCGGGGTCGTCGGCCGCCGCCGCCCAGCGCGCCATCAGCGAGGCGGGCGTCGCCCGCGCGAGCCCCAGCTCGTCCAGGAGCCGCGCGGCCTGGGGCAGCGGCGCGGACACGCGCGTGTGCGCCTCGCCGGGGCCGCCGTCGGCGCGCAGCGGCGCGAGGGCCCGCGCGAACCGCTCGGCCCAGGCGGCCGAGACCGCGTCCACCGCGGCGACGGTGCCGTGCCCCGCGGGGCGTCCGCCCGCCGTCCGCATCAGCCGCAGCGCGGTCGCCACGTCCCCGCTGAGGAGCGCCACGGCCCCGCACGCGCGGAAGGCGGGCGAGACCGCGCAGGCCGCCTCGTACGTGTCGAGGACCGGGGAGGCGGGCGACGCGGCCTCGGTCTCGGCGAGGCAGACCACGTGAATCCCCGCGCGGGCGCCCTCTCCCGCGAGGCGGGCGGTGGCCTCCCGGAGCCCGGCGGCCCCCGGGTCGCCGTCGACGATCACGACCGTGTGCGACACGGGCGCCCCGGCCTCCGCGTCGCCCCGGTCCTCGTCGGCGATGCGGTCGTCGAGCCGCCGCAGGAGCTCGTCCGTACGGGCCGCCGCCTGCTCGCGGTCGTAGGCCAGGAGGAGGCGGCAGTCCTGGCCGTGCGTGGGCCGCAGGTGGGGGAGCCAGCCGAGCCAGGCCCACTCGGCGGTGCGCCGCGCGGTGGGGCGCGCCCGGTCCGTGCTGATCAGCACGATCTCCAGGGTGTCGGGCGAGTGCAGCGCGCCGAGCTGGGCGACGACCGCCCTGGCCAGGCCGCTCAGCCGCTCTCGCGGGCCCGCGAGGCCGAGCGCGCCCGCCTCCCGCAGGCTCACCGTGACGGGCACGGCGGGCAGCAGCCCCTGGTCACCGGGGCCGGTCCGGTCGACCGTGCCGAGCCGCACCGCGAGGGCCTCCGGGTGGCCGGGGCCGCGCTCCCAGAGGCGGGGGCCCGGGCCGAGCGCCGTGAGCAGGAGGGCCGCGGGGTCGGGCCAGGACTCCGGGGTCCGCGCGGCGGCGGCCACGGCGAGCTCCTCCGGGGTCGGCTCGGGGGCGGCGCCGAACGCCTCGTCGTCGAAGCCGTCGTCCTCGTAGATGTCGGGGGCCCCGGGGCCGCGGCCCTGCTCGGCGTCCCTGGCTCCGGTCAGGCGCCGGGCCCAGGCGGAGAGGCCGCCGCGCCTGCGCAGGGTGCGCGGCACCGGCGTCCCGCGCGGCGGCGTGCCCGCGCGCGTCCGCTCGGTGCCGGCGGCGTCACCCGCCGGGTCCTGGCCCACCGCTCCGTACGCCGCCGTTCCGTTCGCCGCCGCGCCGTACGGCTCCGTCCCGTGTGCCCCCGCGCCGTACGGCTCCGGTCCCCGGGCCCGGTGGGTGCCGGCGGGGCCCGCCGCGCCGTGCGTCCCCATGGCCGTCCCGGCGTCGCCCGCGGCTCCCCAGCCCGCCGTGCCGTACGCGTGGTGGCCGGCGCCCTCGGGGCCCGTCGGCGCCCGGAAGGCGGGCTGCGGGTGCTCGGCGGGCCGCACGCGCACGTGACCCTCGCCGTCGGGGGCGGTCGTCGGGGCGCCGCCCGTGCCCGCGGACGGGCCGAGGGCACCGTCCGCGAGGCGCAGCGCCGACTCGCCTATCCGGAGCAGGGAGCCGGTGGAGACCGGCACGGGACGGTCGGTGACCTCCCTGCCGTCCACCGACGTGCCGTTCGTCGAGCCGAGGTCCGCGACGGTGACACGGCCGTCCGCGGCGAGGGTGACCGCGCAGTGCAGCCGGGAGACGTCGGGGTCGTCCAGCGGGACGTCCGCATCGGCGGAGCGGCCGACGCGGATCTGGCCGCCGTGCAGCAGATGGACGCCGCCGGCGTCCGGCCCCGCCACCACGTGCAGCTGGGCCGCGGCCTCCGCCGGCTCGGGGCCGGACTCGCCGGGCGCCCCCAGGGAGAGGACCGCGCCGTCGATCAGGGGAGGCTCGCCGAGCGTGCACCGCTGGGCGTCGAGGCGCTCCGGGCCCGCGTACAGCACGAGGGGGCTCTCGGCGCCCGCGACGGCCGTGGCGAGGCCCGGGGCCACCGCGGCGAGCGCGGTCCCCGCGGGCGCGGTGACCAGGACGTCGCAGGCGCTCCGCGCCCCGGTCGCCGCCGTGGGGCGGCCTTGCTGCTCGGTCTGGCCGCTGCGCGGCCCGAGGACGGTCAGCCGGATCTGCATCGCCGTCAGCGGTCCCTTCTGCGCTGGGCGCCCGGCGCGGGGACTCGCGCTGTGATTCCCCCCACCGCACACGGGCACGTCGGCCAGTACTGGGGGCATCCTGTCACCTGCCACTGACAACACGCCCGGCGGCCATACGTTTGTGATCTTGAATGGTCGGCTCTGCTCGGAAAAGTGCCTGCTTGGACCGTTGAGGGCGACGCTCCGGCAACCATCGGCCATGGAAGAGCGTCTTCCCGTCGGGCGACGGACCGTCGGAATCCGTTCGGTCGGTGCCCCCTCCGGCAGCACTACAGTGGGTCGGAACATCTTCGGGAAGAGACCCGCGGGCGGCATCAGCACCCGGACGGGACCAGCCAGACCAGCAGGGAGCGCATGACGTGCGGCCGGTAGGCAGCAAGTACCTGCTCGAGGAGCCGCTCGGGCGCGGCGCCACGGGCACCGTCTGGCGGGCCCGCCAGCGGGAGACGGCGGGCGCCGAGGCGGCCGTTCCCGGCCAGCCCGGCGAGACCGTCGCGATCAAGGTCCTCAAGGAAGAGCTGGCCAACGACGCGGACGTCGTGATGCGCTTCCTGCGGGAGCGGTCCGTCCTGCTCAGGCTCACGCACGAGAACATCGTCAGGACGCGTGACCTGGTCGTCGAGGGCGACCTCCTCGCCCTGGTCATGGACCTCGTCGACGGCCCGGACCTGCACCGCTACCTGCGCGAGAACGGACCGTTCACGCCCGTCGCCGCGGCGCTCCTGACCGCCCAGATCGCCGACGCGCTCGCCGCGAGCCACGCCGACGGCGTCGTGCACCGGGACCTGAAGCCCGCGAACGTCCTGCTGAAGCAGGACGCCGGGGGCATGCACCCGATGCTCACCGACTTCGGCATCGCGCGCCTCGCGGACTCGCCCGGCCTGACCAGGACGCACGAGTTCGTCGGCACGCCCGCGTACGTGGCGCCCGAGTCCGCCGAGGGCCGCCCGCAGACCAGCGCCGTCGACGTCTACGGCGCGGGCATCCTGCTGTACGAGCTGGTCACGGGCCGCCCGCCGTTCAGCGGCGATTCGGCGCTCGAAGTCCTGCACCAGCACCTCAGCGCCGAGCCGCGCCGCCCCTCCACCGTGCCCGACCCCCTGTGGACGGTCATCGAGCGCTGCCTGGACAAGAACCCCGACCGCCGCCCCAGCGCCGAGAACCTCGCCCGCGGCCTGCGCACGGTCGCCGACGGCATCGGCGTGCACTCCACCCCGGCGCAGATCGCCGCCGCGGAGGGCGTGGGCGCCCTGCTGACGCCCGACCCGGCGCCCGCCCAGGTCCCCGAGGCCCCCGGCGCGGCCGACCCCACGCAGGTGCTGCCGAGCAACGCGGGCTCGTACGACCCGAACGCGGCGACCAGCGTCATGCAGAGCACCGGCCACGGCCAGGGCCCCGGCGACGCCGACCCGACCTCCGTGCTGCCGAACAACCGGGGCGCCGCCGACCCGACCGCGGTCATGCCGCCCGTACCGCCGAACGACCCGGGGGCGGACCCGAACGAGCCGCACCCCTGGCAGAACCAGATGCGCGCGGCCCGCGACCGCAACGAACAGACGCAGGTCCAGTCCTACCTCGACCCCAGCCAGGACCCGCTGCGCCGCCGCCCCCAGCGGCAGGTGGCGAGGCCCCAGCAGCAGCCGCAGCAGCCGCAGCAGCGCCCCCAGCAGTACGCGCCGCAGCAGCCCCGCGGCCGGAGCCCGCAGCAGCAGTACGCTCCCGCGCCGCAGCCCCGGCCCCAGCACCAGCCGCAGCACCAGCCCCAGCAGTACGCGGCGCCCCCGCAGGCTCCGGCGCCGCAGCGGCCCGCCCCGCGCCCCGCGCGCGAGCCGCGTCCGCCGCGCGAGCCGAGGCAGCGCAGCGCCAACCCGATGAGGATTCCGGGCCTCGGCTGCCTCAAGGGCTGCCTGTTCACGATCGTCATCCTCTTCGTCGTCAGCTGGCTGGTCTGGGAGTTCAGCCCGCTGCAGGAGTGGATCGGCACGACGAAGGGCTACTGGGAGCAGCTCACGGACTGGTACGGCACCGTCAGCGGCTGGGTCGGGGACCTCGGCGCCAAGTAGCGGGACGCGTTCCCGGGCGGCGATCACCGCCGACTTCGGGGATTTGTCGACATCTGCGAGTGATTTCCGCTCCCGGAGTGAAGGTTGGCGGCAAGGCCGCGTAGTTTTGTCGCCAACACGCATCCGTAGGAGCAGTCTTGACGCGCAAGATCGGCAGCCGGTACACCGCCCACCAGATCCTGGGCCGTGGCAGCGCCGGCACGGTGTGGCTCGGCGAGGGGCCCGAAGGCCCCGTCGCCATCAAGCTGCTGCGCGAGGACCTGGCCTCGGACCAGGAACTCGTCGGCCGCTTCGTGCAGGAGCGCACGGCCCTGCTCAGCCTCGACCACGCGCGCGTGGTGGGCGTCCACGACCTGGTGGTCGACGGCAACGACCTGGCCCTCGTCATGGACCTCGTCCGCGGCACCGACCTGCGCACCCGCCTCGACCGCGAGCGGCGCATGGCCCCCGAGGCGGCCGTCGCCATCGTCGCGGACGTCGCCGACGGCCTCGCCGCCGCGCACGCCGCGGGCATCGTGCACCGGGACGTCAAGCCCGAGAACGTCCTCCTGGACATGCAGGGCCCCCTCGGCCCCGGCGGCGCGCACCCCGCCCTGCTCACCGACTTCGGCGTCGCCAAGCTGATCGACTCCCCGCGCAGGACCCGCGCCACGAAGATCATCGGCACTCCGGACTACCTGGCCCCCGAGATCATCGAGGGCCTGCCGCCGCGCGCCGCCGTCGACATCTACGCCCTCGCCACGGTCCTCTACGAACTCCTCGCCGGCTTCACCCCCTTCGGAGGCGGCCACCCGGGGGCGATCCTGCGGCGCCACGTCACCGAGACCGTGGTCCCCCTGCCGGGCATCCCCGAGGAGCTGTGGCAGCTCATCGTCCAGTGCCTCGCCAAGGCCCCCGCGTCCCGGCTGCGCGCCTCCGAGCTGGCCGCGCGCCTGCGGGAGCTGCTTCCGCTGGTCGCGGGGATGCCGCCGCTGGACGTCGACGAGCCGGACACGGAGTCCTCGCCGGCCGAGGAGGCGCACGAGGAGTCCGACCCCGAGCCGCGCGAGGCCGCTCCCCGGCGCGGCGCGGTGCCGCTGGTGCCGGGGGCGGCGTCCGCCGACTCCAACCGCGACACGCACACCTCCATGCGGGTGCCGGGCCCCGACGAGCTGGCCGGCGGCGCCCGCGGCACGGCACGCGCCCCGCGGGCCTCGGGGGCGGCGCGGCCGGGCTCCGCGAAGCACCGGGCCTCGGCGCGGCGCCGCCG
Organism: Streptomyces sp. NPDC050703; assembly: GCF_040654435.1. Taxonomy (NCBI): domain Bacteria; kingdom Bacillati; phylum Actinomycetota; class Actinomycetes; order Kitasatosporales; family Streptomycetaceae; genus Streptomyces; species Streptomyces sp. NPDC050703. Next base: position 74,431 of record NZ_JBFAHX010000023.1, on the reverse strand, counting down.
GATCACGCTCGGCGTGGCGGGGGCGGTGCTGGTCGCGGCGGTGGCCGCGGGCACCTGGGTGGCCTCGTCCGACGACGAGTCCGCACCCCCGGACACCAGCACCTCCGCCCCTCCGGCGCCCTAGGCCGCGCTCCGAAAGTAGCGTCGTCCGCCCGGAGGCCGGGCAGGCGGGGCTTTCGGAAGACGCCCCGGGCGCGGGTCCCGGGGCCGGACCCACCCCGGAGGGAAACGGTTGCCGCAGCCGTTACGCTGGAGTCGTGGCAGTCGTCGATGTATCCGAAGAGCTCAAGTCCCTCTCCTCGACCATGGAGTCGATCGAGGCCGTCCTGGACCTCGACAAGATGAGGGCCGATATCGCCGTGCTCGAGGAGCAGGCGGCCGCCCCGTCCCTCTGGGACGACCCCGAGGCGGCGCAGAAGATCACCAGCAAGCTGAGCCACCTCCAGGCGGAGGTCCGCAAGGCCGAGGCACTGCGCGGTCGCATCGACGACCTCGGCGTGCTGTTCGAGATGGCCGAGGAGGAGGACGACCCGGACACCCGTGCCGAGGCCGAGTCCGAGCTCACGGCCGTCAAGAAGGCGCTGGACGAGATGGAGGTCAGGACCCTCCTCTCGGGGGAGTACGACTCCCGTGAGGCCGTCGTCACCATCCGCGCGGAGGCCGGCGGCGTCGACGCCTCCGACTTCGCCGAGAAGCTCCAGCGCATGTACCTGCGCTGGGCCGAGCGCCACGGCTACAAGACGGAGCTCTACGAGACCTCGTACGCGGAGGAGGCCGGCATCAAGTCGACCACCTTCGCCGTGAACGTCCCGTACGCCTACGGCACGCTCTCCGTCGAGCAGGGCACCCACCGCCTCGTGCGCATCTCGCCCTTCGACAACCAGGGCCGCCGCCAGACCTCCTTCGCCGGCGTCGAGGTCCTCCCGGTGGTCGAGCAGACCGACCACATCGAGATCGACGAGAGCGAGCTGCGCGTCGACGTGTACCGCTCCTCGGGCCCCGGCGGCCAGGGCGTCAACACGACCGACTCCGCGGTCCGTCTGACGCACATCCCCACCGGCATCGTCGTCTCCTGCCAGAACGAGCGCTCGCAGATCCAGAACAAGGCGACCGCGATGAACGTCCTCCAGGCGAAGCTCCTGGAGCGCCGCCGCCAGGAGGAGCAGGCGAAGATGAACGCCCTCAAGGGCGACGGCGGCAACTCCTGGGGCAACCAGATGCGTTCGTACGTCCTGCACCCGTACCAGATGGTCAAGGACCTCCGTACGGAGTGCGAGGTGGGCAACCCCGAGTCCGTCTTCAACGGCGAGATCGACGGTTTCCTCGAAGCCGGAATTCGCTGGCGCAAGCAGCAGGAGAAGTAAATCCCGCCCCGAGCGGCTTTATCGACAAGGCAACTGTCGCTGTAAAGGCGGCAGTTGCCTTTTGCGTCACAGTCACATCTCCGTAGGACGGTCAACCCCCTCGATAACGGACATCGCGCCCGCAACGACCTTGACGCTGCTTCCAAAAGTGGAAAGGCTGGCGCGCGGCATGCGTATTCGTGGGGCGCGTGGGATCTGTGGGGGCCGATCGAGCGCCCCGCGCGAGCGCCGCCCCCGACGCTGCCTCACTGACGATTCAGCTACTGGGGGTAGCAGCCAGATGACCAAGAAGACGCGGATCCGTGTCGCGCGGATAGCCGCCGGTGCCGTGATCGCCGCCGGCGCCTCGCTGACCGCCGCGGGTGCCGCTTCGGCCCTCGACGTCGGCGTCGACCTCGGCGGTGTGGGCGCGGGCGCCCACGCGGACGAGAGCGGCGTCGGTGTGGACGTGGACCTTCCGGCCGCGGGCGACGAGGACCCGGAGCCGACCGAACCGAACCCGACGATCCCCGGTCCCGAGGACCCGGAGCCGACGAACCCCGAGCCCACGAACCCGGGCCCGGACCCGACGCTCCCGGACCCGGAGCCCACCAACCCGGACCCGGAGCCCACGAACCCCACCAACCCGCCCACCTCCGACCCGACCGACCCGGGTGACGGGAACGGCACCGGCGGCGGCAACGGCGGCAACGGCGGCAATGGCGGCGGCGGCAACGGCGGCAGCACCGGTGGCGGCACCGGCGGCGGTGGCAACGGCGGCGGTGGCACCGGCGGTGGCGGCACGGGCCCCGGCCCCGACGGCGGCTCCCACCCCGTCGAGCAGGGCCAGGGCAAGGACAGCCTGACCGACACCGGCTCCAAGCCCGTCGAGCAGGGCGGCAGCAGCAAGGACGGCGGCGAGAAGGGCGAGCTGGCCGAGACCGGCGCCGCCGAGACCACCTTCCTGGTGATCGGTGCCGCGACGATGATCGCCGGCGGCATCGGCTTCCGCATCCTGCCGCGCCTCGTCGGCAGCCGCGGCGCCGCTGCCTGATCGCACGGTGACGGCGTAGCCACGTACGGCGACGTACGCGGCGTACGGACATGACGAAGGGCCCGGACCTCCATGGGAGGCTCCGGGCCCTTTCGCACGCGTCCTGCTCGGGACGCTCCGTGCGTGTCGTCCCTACGACGTCCCTGCGTCGTCCCTACGCGGACTGGTGCGCCAGCAGCGCGACCGCCGCGATGAGCACCACGAGCAGTGCTATCAGAGCCGCGGGATTGAGGCCCGCGAAGGGCCCGTCCTGCTGCAGGCGCTCGCGATTGGCCCGGCACACGGGGCAGCGGCCTTCACTCACGGGCGCTGCGCAGTTCGCGCATACCAACCGATCCAGGGTCATGCGCTTCTCCTCCCGCACAGTCTCAGCCTGCCCAACGCTACGGGGAACCCGATCGTTCCCCCTACCACTGTGCCAGCTTCCTCGGATTTAGGCGCGGCCCGCCCCGTTCCGACGGATTCCGACCGGTCGCCGTGCCGGCGCGCGTCAGGGAGCCCACCCGTTTTGTTCCCCGGGCGGACCACGACAAATCGCGCAACTCAGGACGCCGACTGCGCTCGCCCACCGGGTTCGCGTATGGTCACGCTCACCTACCCCCGGCAACCCGTGGTGCATCCGTGATCCGATTCGACAACGTCTCCAAGGCCTATCCGAAGCAGACCCGCCCCGCGCTCAGGGACGTCTCCCTGGAGATCGAGAAGGGCGAGTTCGTCTTCCTGGTCGGGTCCTCCGGCTCCGGAAAGTCCACCTTCCTGCGGCTCGTCCTGCGCGAGGAGCGCACCAGCCACGGCCAGGTGCACGTCCTCGGCAAGGACCTGGCGCGCCTGTCCAACTTCAAGGTGCCGCACATGCGTCGCCAGCTGGGCACCGTCTTCCAGGACTTCCGCCTCCTGCCGAACAAGACCGTCGCCGAGAACGTCGCCTTCGCGCAGGAGGTGATCGGCAAGTCCCGCGGCGAGATCCGCAAGTCCGTCCCCCAGGTGCTCGATCTCGTGGGCCTCGGCGGCAAGGAGGACCGGATGCCCGGCGAGCTCTCCGGCGGTGAGCAGCAGCGGGTGGCGATCGCGCGCGCGTTCGTCAACCGTCCGAAGCTGCTGATCGCCGACGAGCCGACCGGCAACCTCGACCCGCAGACCTCCGTCGGCATCATGAAGCTGCTCGACCGGATCAACCGGACCGGCACCACCGTCGTGATGGCCACCCACGACCAGCAGATCGTGGACCAGATGCGCAAGCGGGTCATCGAGCTGGAGAAGGGCCGTCTCGTCCGCGACCAGTCGCGCGGCGTGTACGGGTACCAGCACTAGCCGCGGGCTCGCGGACGCGGGCGCCCGGCACCCGTGTCCGCCCGTGTCTCTGATCCACTCGATCCACCTGATCCACTGAAAGGCCGCCATGCGCGCCCAGTTCGTCCTGTCGGAGATCGGCGTCGGTCTCCGCCGGAATCTCACGATGACCTTCGCGGTCATCGTCTCCGTAGCGCTCTCGCTCGCCCTGTTCGGCGGTTCGCTGCTCATGCGTGACCAGGTGAGCACGATGAAGGGCTACTGGTACGACAAGGTCAACGTCTCGATCTACCTCTGCAACAAGGCCGACGCCGAGCAGGACCCCAAGTGCGCCAAGGGCGCCGTCACGAACGAGCAGAAGGACCAGATCCTCACGGATCTGAAGAAGATGCCGGTCGTGGACACCGTCCAGCACGAGTCGGCGGACGAGGCGTACAAGCACTACAAGGAGCAGTTCGGCGACTCCCCGTTGGCCAGCTCCCTGACGCCGGACCAGATGCAGGAGTCCTTCCGCGTGAAGCTGAAGGACCCGGAGAAGTACCAGGTGGTCGCCACCGCCTTCTCGGGCCGTGACGGCGTGCAGTCCGTGCAGGACCAGAAGGACTATCTGGACAACCTCTTCGAACTGCTCAACGGCATGAACTGGGCGGCGGTCGCGGTCATGGCGCTGATGCTCGTGGTGGCGCTGATGCTGATCGTCAACACGGTGCGCGTCTCCGCGTTCAGCCGTCGGCGTGAGACGGGCATCATGCGCCTCGTCGGCGCGTCCAGCTTCTACATCCAGATGCCGTTCATCATGGAGGCCGCGGTCGCCGGCCTCATCGGCGGCGGTCTCGCCTGCGGAATGCTGGTCGTGGGCCGCTACTTCATGATCGACCACGGTCTCGCGCTCTCCGAGAAGATCAACCTCATCAACTTCATCGGCTGGGACGCGGTCCTCGCGAAGCTGCCGCTGGTGCTCGCGATCGGCCTGCTGATGCCCGCGCTCGCCGCGTTCTTCGCGTTGCGCAAGTACCTCAAGGTGTGACAAGTACTCTCAGCGGATCAGGGCGCCGTACGGTTCAACGAACCGTACGGCGCCCCTCGTTGTCCTAGACTCACCGGCATGTCAGGCCTCGACCGGTTCGCGGACCGGTTCTCACCGCCCCGCCGCGTCCGCCGCGGGGCCGCCCTGACATTGGTCTTCGCGAGCGTCCTCGTCACCGGGGCCGCCACGGGCTCCTGGAGCGACGAGGCGGACGAAGGCCGGAAAACGCCCTCCTCCTCGGTGCGTTCGGACGCCGCGGCCCCGCTGAGCGGCGCCTCCGGCGACGCGGCCGACGCGGCGGCCGAGGCCATGGCCGACGGCACGTCCGCGGAGGCGGCCGCCGAGGAGGCCGTCAGCCGCAGCGGGGACCGCTGGGGCTCGGTGTACTCGCGGGGGGAGTTCCAGAAGTTCGAGCAGGCGCTCGACGGCGCCTACACCGGTGTCGGCCTGTGGGCGCGCCGCGCCGCCGACGGGGGCATCGAGGTCTCCCGGGTGCGCGAGGGCGGGCCCGCGGCCCTGGCCGGCATCCGCGCGGGCGACCGGCTGCGCTCCGTCGACGGCAGGCGCGTCACGGGACGCCCGGTCACGGAGGTCGTCTCCCTGCTGCGCGGCGACCGCGCGGGCACGCCGGTGGAGCTCGGCCTGGAGCGCGGCACGCGCGCGTGGCGCGAGACGCTGCGCAGGGCGCGGCTCTCCACGGACTCCGTCACGGTGACCGGCCTGTCCGGCGGGGCGACGCTGATCAAGGTCGACGCGTTCACCAAGGGCTCGGGCGAGGCCGTGCGGGACGCGGTGCGCGAGGCGCCCGACGGCGGCGGCATCCTGCTGGACCTGCGCGGGAACCAGGGGGGCCTGGTGGCGGAGGCGGTGACCGCCGCGTCCGCCCTGGTCGACGGCGGCCTCGTGGCCACGTACGACGTACGGGGCGAGGAGAAGGCCCTGCACGCCGAGCGCGGCGGTGACGCGGACAGACCGGTGGTCGTGCTCGTCGACGGCGGCACGATGAGCGCGGCCGAGCTGCTCACGGGCGCCCTGCAGGACCGCGGGCGCGCGGTCGTGGTGGGGACGCGGACCTTCGGCAAGGGGTCGGTCCAGATGCCGAGCCGTCTGCCGGACGGCTCCGTCGCCGAGCTGACCGTCGGGCACTACCGCACTCCTTCGGGACGTGTGGTGGACGGCCGGGGCATCACGCCGGACCTGGAGGCCGAGGACGGTGCCGAGGCACGGGCCGAGACAGTATTGACTGGCCTCGGACCCCCCTCGTAGTGCGAAAATGGCCGCACTATGGCGAAGGAAAAGGTAAAGCGCAAGGCCGCGAAGGCCGCCGAGAAGGCACCCTCCCGCAAGATCGTCGCGCAGAACAAGAAGGCGCGGCACGACTATCACATCCTGGACACCTACGAGTGCGGCCTGGTGCTGATGGGCACCGAGGTCAAGTCGCTGCGGCTCGGCAGGGCCTCCCTGGTGGACGGCTTCGTCCACATCGACCGCGGCGAGGCGTGGCTGCACAACATCCACGTCCCGGAGTACGTGCAGGGCACCTGGACCAACCACTCCGCCACCCGGAAGCGCAAGCTCCTGCTGCACCGCGCGGAGATCGACAAGCTGGAGTCGAAGTCGAAGGAGACGGGGCACACGATCGTGCCGCTCTCCCTGTACTTCAAGGACAGCCGGGTCAAGGTGGAGATCGCCCTGGCCAAGGGCAAGAAGGAGTACGACAAGCGGCAGACGCTGCGCGAGAAGCAGGACACGCGCGAGACGAACCGCGCGATCTCGGCGGTGCGGCGGCGCCAGGGCATCGGCTAGCCCGTCCGCCCGTCCGCCCGTCCGGCCGTCCGCCCTCGGCCCGTCCGTAGGAATAGGCTGGCACCGTCGTGTGTTGGTCACGTACGATGGGTCTTGCTCCGCTGGTGACGGGGCACCCGGATGCGAAGGGCCGCCGCGAGGCGGGTCGGAGTGTCCACCTTGAAAAATCAACATGGGGATGATCGGTTTCGACAGCGGATGTCGAAGCAGGGGAAGCGTGTCGAGGAAGCGGCAATGATCTCGTTAACCATATGTCGCAACAAATAATCGCCAACACCAAGCGCGATTCCTTCGCCCTCGCTGCCTAAGTAGCGACTTGCGAAGTGTCAGCCCGGGGCTGTTCCCGACCCGGATCCTGGCATCAGCTAGGGAACTAAACTTCTGGGCCCGGTCACGGGACCCAGGAGGAAATCAAACAGTGACTGGGCCCGTCGGCGACTTGTTCGCGTGATCGCCGGGGCCGAGAAAATCGCAGCGAACTGCACACGGAGAAGCCCTGATTCTGCACCGTTGGACGCGGGTTCGATTCCCGCCATCTCCACAATTCCCATGTGAGGTCAAAGCCCCCCGGTCCCCGGACCAGGGGGCTTTTTCCGTGCTGCCGTGCCGCCGTGCCGCCCTGCCGCCGTACCGATCTTTGTTTCCCGCGGAGCGGGGTCTGTCGCGACGCGGCCGGGTCGGGGATGCTCCAGGGTCATGAGCAGACCCGTCAGACGCGTCAACCACCGCATGCGCCACTGGATCTGGCCCGCCGTGCTCGCCGTCGCGGCGGCCGGTCTCTCCTTCGGCCCGCCGGCCGGGGCGGACTCCGACCGGTCCGGGCTCCCCGAAGCCATCGACACCATCCTCGGCGACCCCCGCATGGAGGGCGGCACGGCCAGTGTCGTCGTCGCCGACGCGGCGTCCGGCGACATCCTCTACCAGCACCGGCCCAGCGGGCGCCTCATGCCCGCCTCCAACACCAAGCTCCTCACCTCGGCCGCCGCCATGGAGCTGCTCGGACCCGGCCACCGGTTCACCACCGACGTCCTCCTCGACGGTTCGCGGCGCGGGAACGTGCTCCACGGCGACCTGTACCTGCGCGGCACAGGCGATCCGACGACGCTGGCCGAGGACTACGACGGCCTCGCCGCGAAGATCGCGGACTCGGGGGTCCGGCGGGTCTCGGGGCGTCTCGTCGCCGACGACACCCGCTTCGACGCCCACCGCGTCGGCGACACGTGGAGCGGCGACGACGAGTCCGCGTACTACGCGGCGCAGATCAGCGCCCTCAGCGTCGCCCCCGACACGGACTACGACACCGGGACCGTCATCGTCGAGGTCGCGCCGGGCGCGAAGGCCGGGGCCCGGCCACGCGTCGGCGTGACGCCGAAGACGGACTACGTGGACATCGACCTGCGCGCCACCACCGTCGCGGCGGGCGGCGCCGACACCATCGCCGTCGAGCGGCGGCACGGCGAGAACACCATCACCGTCAGCGGCACGGTGCCGGCCGGCGGGGACACCACCAAGGAGTGGGTGACCGTCTGGGAGCCGACCGGGTACGCCGCCGCCGTCTTCCGCGACGCGCTCGCCGCGCACGGGGTGAGGGTGAGCGGCCCGACCCGGACGGGAAAGGCCACGCCCAAGGGCGCGGAGCGGCTCGCCTCGCACGACTCCATGCCGGTCAAGGACCTCATGGTCCCCTTCATGAAGCTCTCGAACAACATGCACGCGGAGTCCCTGACCAAGGCCATGGGGCACAAGGCGACGGGGCGGCCGGGCAGTTGGGGCGACGGGATCGCCGCGATCGGCGGCTATCTGAAGACCGCGGGTGTGGACCCCGGCAAGATCCGCCAGGTGGACGGCTCCGGGCTCTCGCGCAAGGACAACGTCGCGGCGGACCAGTACATCGAGCTGCTGCGGTCGGTGAAGGGCGAGCCGTGGTTCGCCGACTGGTACGCGTCCCTGCCGGTGGCGTGCGCGCCGGGAAAGTCCGCCGGCGGCACGCTGCGCTCGCGGATGTGCGGGACCCCGGCGGCCCTCAACGTCCACGCCAAGACCGGCTCGCTGACGGGGGCGTCCGCGCTGTCGGGCTACGTCGAGGACAAGGACGGGCGTGAACTGGTCTTCAGCATCATCCTCAACAACTACCTGCCCTCCTCGGTGAAGGCCCTGGAGGACGCGATCGTCGTGACCCTCGCCTCCTCGACCGCCGACAAGGCCGAGCCGGTCACGCCCCGCTCGGCACGCGCGAGCGGTCCCGACGGCGACGTGGAGTGCTCGTGGCGCAAGCCTGCGCGCTGCTGAGCAGCAGCGCGGTGCAGGCGGCGGCGAGCGGCACCCAGTAGCCCGCCGCCGCGCCGAAGCGCTCCACGGCCCAGCCGCCGCCCGCGGCACCGCACGCGATGCCCCCGAGGAGGCCGGTCACGGCGAGGGTCATGCCTTCGTTGAGCCGCCCCTCGGGGGTGCGGCGCTGGACCAGCGTCATGCCGGTGACCATGGTGGGGGCCGTCGCCATGCCCGCCACGAGCAGGGCGAGGGCGAGGACGGCCAGCGAGCCGGTGGCGGTCACCGCGAGCAGCGGCAGTGTCATCAGGACCGCCATCGCGGCGCCGCACAGCAGGTGCCGGCGCACGAGCGGGCCGCGGGGTCTCGCGGCCCCGTAGACGAGCCCCGCCGCGCAGGAGCCCGCGGCCTGGAGGGCGAGGACGGCGCCCGCGGCGGCCTTGTTCCCCCGGTCGTCGGCGAAGGCGATGGTGACGACCTCCAGGGAGCCGAACACGGCGCCGGTGGCGAGGAACACGACGAGGAGGGCGGGAAACCCGGGCGAGCGGAGAGGCGAGCGCGCCCCGGCGGCGTCCACGCGCCCCCGCGGCGGGGGTTCCGTGGCGCGCTGCGCGGCGAAGAGCAGCACCCCTGTCACCAGGAGGATCACGCCGATCAAGGTGCCCGCCTGCGGGAAGAGCGCACCGCAGAGGAACGCGGCGAGGACGGGGCCGAGCATGAAGCAGAGCTCGTCGACGGCCTGTTCGAAGGAGTTGGCGGTGTGGACGGCCTCGGCGTCGTCCGCGAGGAGGTGGGCCCAGCGCGCCCGTGACATGCCGCCCGTGTTGGGGGTGGTGGCCGTGGCCGCGTACGAGGCGAAGAGCGTCCAGTCGGGCGCCCCGTAGCGCACGCAGAGCAGCAGGGAGAGCGAGCCGAGCGCGGCGATCAGGGTGGCGGGCACGGCGACGCGCGCCTGTCCGTACCGGTCGACGAGCCGCGCCGTCCAGGGCGCGACGACGGCGGTCGCCGCGAGGCCGGCCGCGGTGACGGCGCCGGCGAGGGCGTAGGAACCGCGGGCCCCGGAGATCATGATGACGGCGCTCACGCTGAACATGCCCATGGGCAGCCGGGCGACGAGGTTGCCCGCGGTGAAGGCGGTGGCCCCGGGTATCGCGAAGAGGGCGGTGTAGGGGTTGCGCGGGCGGCGGGGCGGGCCGTCTGCGGACACGCCTCTTCGGCGGGTGAGGAGTTTCGGCATGGGCCTCACCCTCGCCGGAGGGCCGCGGCGGGGTCCAACACCTTCTCCGGGCCGATTCACGCACGTATGTTGTAAGTTCCTGCGATGACTCCGGTGACACGGCCTCCGGTCCCCCCGCGGCGCGACATCGACCCGCGGCTGCTGCGCGCCTTCCTCGCCGTGGCGGAGGAGCTGCACTTCACACGGGCCGCCGCCCGACTGTACGTGGCGCAGCAGGCGCTGAGCCGTGACGTGCGCCGTCTCGAACGAGAGCTGGGCGCCGGCCTGTTCTCGCGCACGACCCGGCAGGTCACGCTCACCGCCGACGGGGAGCGGCTCCTGCCGCACGCGCGGCGGGTCCTCGCGGCGCAGGACGAGCTGGTCGCCGCGTTCATGGCGGCCGAGCGCCCGCTGCTCGTCGATCTGAACAGCCCCGGCCTCGTCTCGGCGAGAATCCTGGAGCGGGCCCGCGAACTCGCCCCGGAGTGCGAACTGATGGTCCGCTACGAGAGCGGCCTCACGGGCGCCGCCGCCGACATCGCCGCCGGGCGCCTCGACGTCTCCTTCGGGCGGTACGCGGGACTGGACCCCGCTCTGCGCCCGGCGCTCGCCCACCAGCCCGTGCGGTACGAGCCGATGGCGGTGCTGCTGCCCGAGGACCATCCGCTGACCGGGCTCGCCGCGGTGCCGCTCGCGGCGCTCGCGGGCGAGACCGTGTACGCGGGGGCCGGAAACCCCCGGACGCCCGAGTGGACCGATCTCGCGCAGCGGCTCTTCGAGGGGCGCGGCATCGCTGTCGCCGAACCGGCACCACTTGCCGTGGGACCGGAAGAATTCGGGCGGATCATGGCGAAGAAGCGAAATCCAGTCCTGGCCGTCGTGGACTTTCCGGCCATGCCGGGGGCCGAGCTGCGGCCGCTGGTCGACCCGGTTCCGCTGTCACCGGTGTCACTGGTGTGGCGAAAGGGCCTGCTTCATCCCGGTGTGACCGCCCTGCGGGCCGCCGCGGCGGAGCTGTCGGCCGCGGAGGGGTGGCTGCGGAGACCGGCGAACAGCTGGATTCCGGCCATGGACGCACGGGTCATGACGGAACAGATCTGACCGAGAACCGCGCATGTCACTCCGGTGCGCTACATTCATCGCTCGGGTGCGATGTGATAGGGGGAGCGCTCGGGACGGGTGGGGGCCCGGTCCGAACGGCGGGTACCCGGAGTCGTACGCGCACCCGATCCATTGAGTGGGGGGTTGTGCGTACGCATGGACATGTGGCGAGAAGACGCCCGGCCGGAACACACCCATGATCCGAACGAGGTCACCGTTCAGATCGACGGTGTGGGGCGCCACCTGGCGGACCTGGCCCCCGGCCCTGCCGAAGGGGCCGCGGACGGGCCGGTCTTCGTCGACGAGACGGGCCGCCGCGGCCGGAGGTACCGCCGCATAGGCGTGTTCGTCGGCCTCCTCTGCGCGGTGTACGCCGTGGCCATCGTCGCCACGCTGCTCTCGGGCAATTCGAGCGCGCCCTGGGTGCCGATACAGGACCCCGAGGACAGCAGACCCGCGAGCAAGGTGGACACCCCGGGCCGCCCCGCCGACGCCCCGGACCCGTCCGCGTCGCCGGGCGCGTCGCCCTCGCCCGGGGCCGCGGACGGCGCCGGCACCACGCCGGGGACGGCCGACCCGGTCGCCCCCGCACCCACCCGCGGCGGCGAGGGCGCGGGCACGCCGGGCACCGTGCCCGACCCCGGCCCCGACCCCGCGGACAGCGGAAGCGAGCCGGACCCCGGCCCCGGCGCCTCCGGCGGCGGCGCCCCGGGACCGGACCCGTCGGGCGGCGGCGACGGCGGCGCGAGCGACCCCGCGGACCCCGCCGAGCAGCCCCCCGACCCGCCCATGCCGTCACCCGGCCCGGGCGGCGACGCGGCGGGCGCGGACGCCGGCGGTGAGGTCCCCGTCGCCTACACCACACCCGGCAGGCAGCGTCCCGCGGGATCGCCGCCGTCCCCGGAGGCCGCACGGCGATGAACCTCCGCACCGGCCGGGGCACCTCCCCGCGCCCCCGGCACAGCCACCCCCGCCAGAGCCCCGCTCAGCAAGACCACCCCCACCGAAGCCCCACCCAGAACGGCCCCGTCCTGAACAGCACCGTCCCCACCAGCCACCGCGCCCCCGCCGGCCACACCCCCCGTGACGACCGGCCCAAGGGGCGGCGCGGCAAGGGCAGGCGCGGCAAGGCGGCCCCCGCCAGGCGCCGCCGCCTGCCCCTGCGCTACCTGCTGCCCTCACTGCTTCTCGTGGCGCTGCTCGCCATGCTGATGCTGCGCGGATACGTGCACAGCGAGATCGCCGCCGACCACCGCGTCAGGCCCCCGGCGCCCACGGACCACGTACCGGAGAAGATCCTTCGGGGCGGCCCGGTCATCGACACCCGCGGCGGCCGCGAGACGACGATGAGCGTGCCCGACCACCGGCTCGTGCTGACCTTCGACGACGGCCCCGACCCGGAGTGGACCCCCAAGGTCCTCGACGTCCTGAAGGAACACCGCGCGCACGGCGTCTTCTTCGTCACCGGCACCATGGCCTCGCGCTACCCCGGCCTCGTGCGGCGCATGGTCGACGAGGGCCACGAGGTGGGCCTGCACACCTTCAACCACCCCGACCTGTCGTACCAGTCCGAGAGCCGCATCGACCGGGAGCTCTCGCAGAACCAGCTCGCGCTCGCCGGGGCCGCGGGCATCCGCACGTCCCTCTTCCGGCCGCCGTACTCGTCGTTCGCCGACGCGATGGACGACAAGTCGTACCCGGTCACGAAGTACATAGGCGGCCGGGGCTACCTCACCGTCGTCAACAACACCGACAGCGAGGACTGGAAGCGCCCCGGTGTCGACGAGATCATCCGCCGCGCCACGCCCGAGGGCGGCAAGGGCGCCATCGTCCTCATGCACGACTCCGGCGGCGACCGCTCGCAGACCGTCGCCGCCCTCGACCGCTTCCTGCCGAGCCTGCAGAAGCAGGGCTACGAGTTCGGGAACCTCACCGAGGCGCTCGACGCGCCCAGCGCGCACACGGAGGTCACCGGCGTCGAGCTGTGGAAGGGCAAGTCCTGGGTCTTCCTGGTCGGCGCATCCGAGTACCTCACCGACGGCCTCGTCGTCGCCCTCGCCGTCATCGGCGTCCTCGTCTTCGCCCGCTTCGGCCTCATGCTGCTGCTCTCCGGGGCGCACGCCCGCCGGGTGCGGCGGCGCGACTTCCGCTGGGGACCGCCGGTCACCGAGCCGGTGTCGGTCCTCGTCCCCGCGTACAACGAGGCCAAGTGCATCGAGGCGACGGTCCGCTCCCTGATGGCGAGCGACCACCCCATCGAGGTCGTCGTCATCGACGACGGCTCGTCGGACGGCACGGCCCGCATCGTGGAGGGCCTGCGCCTGCCGAACGTACGCGTGGTGCGGCAGCAGAACGCGGGCAAGCCCGCCGCTCTCAACCGGGGCATGGCCAACGCGCGCTTCGACATCATCGTGATGATGGACGGCGACACCGTCTTCGAGGAGTCCACCGTCCGCGAGCTGGTGCAGCCCTTCGGCGACCCGCGCGTGGGCGCCGTCGCGGGCAACGCGAAGGTCGGCAACAGGGACTCGCTGATCGGCGCCTGGCAGCACATCGAGTACGTGATGGGCTTCAACCTCGACCGCAGGATGTACGACGTCCTGCGCTGCATGCCGACCATCCCCGGCGCGGTCGGCGCGTTCCGGCGCTCGGCCCTCGAACGGGTCGGCGGCATGAGCGACGACACGCTCGCCGAGGACACCGACATCACCATGGCCCTGCACCGCGACGGCTGGCGCGTCGTCTACGCGGAGAGGGCCCGCGCCTGGACCGAGGCGCCGGAGTCCGTCCAGCAGCTCTGGTCCCAGCGCTACCGCTGGTCGTACGGCACGATGCAGGCGATCTGGAAGCACCGCCGCGCGGTCGTCGAGTCCGGCCCCTCGGGCCGCTTCGGCCGCGTCGGACTCCCCCTGGTGTCGCTCTTCATGGTCCTCGCGCCGCTCCTTGCCCCGCTCATCGACGTGTTCCTCCTGTACGGCCTGCTCTTCGGCCCGACCCAGAAGACCGTCGTCGCCTGGCTCGGCGTCCTCGCCGTGCAGGCGGTCTGCGCCGCGTACGCCTTCCGCCTCGACCGTGAACGCATGACCCATCTGATCTCGCTGCCGCTCCAGCAGATCCTCTACCGGCAGCTCATGTACGTGGTGCTGCTGCAGTCCTGGATAACCGCTCTCACCGGGGGCCGCCTGCGCTGGCAGAAGCTCCGCCGCACGGGAGTTCTCGACGCGCCCGGTGCCATCCCGCGCCAGCGGACGGGCGACCACGACCGGAGGCCCGTCGCATGAGCCACGCCTACGCACCCGGCCACCCGCCGACGCCGCCGGCCACGCCGCCCGCCGCCCCCGAGGCAGCCGCCCCCGGGTCAGCCGCCCCCGAGGCCCCGGCCGCTCCCGGGAAGCCGGGCAGGGACCGCTATCTGGACCTGCTGCGTTCGCTCGCGCTCGTCCGCGTCGTCGTCTACCACCTGTTCGGCTGGGCCTGGCTGACGCTCCTCTTCCCCTCCATGGGCGTGATGTTCGCGCTCGCGGGCTCCCTGATGGCGCGCTCCCTGAAGCGTCCCGCGTGGGGCGTGGTCAAGGGCCGCATACGCAGGCTCCTGCCCCCCATGTGGGTGTTCAGCGCCGCTGTCCTCTTCCTCCTCCTCGCCGGCGGCTGGAGCGTGGGCGAGGACCCGGACCACGGGGACACCTGGGGCCTGGTGAGCCTGGCCAACTACGTGTTCCCGGTGGGCGCCCCGCCCTTCCCCTGGCATCTGGGCGACAAGGCGGGCCTCCTTGAGGACACCTGGCCCGCGCAGGCGGCGGGCCCGCTCTGGTACATCCGCGCCTACCTGTGGTTCGTCATCGCGTCCCCGCTCCTGCTGTGGGTGTTCCGCAGGGCGCCCCGGGTGACGCTCGCCGCCCCGCTCGCCCTGACGGCGGTCATCGGCACGGGCCTCGTCACCATCCCGGGCGAGACGGGCAACGCGGTCACGGACTTCGCGCAGTACGGCAGCTGCTGGGTGCTCGGCTTCGCGCACCAGGACGGCACGCTGGCCCGCGTCCCGCGCTATCTGGCGGTGTCGGCCGCGGCCCTGGTCATGGCCTTCGGCCTGTGGTGGGCCTCGGGGCACCTGGGCCCCGACGGCTGGGACCTGAACGACATCCCGCTGGCCCAGGCCGCGTGGTCCTTCGGCTTCGTCGTGATCCTGCTCCAGTACGCGCCGTCCTGGCGGGAGCTGCCGGGCAGGCTGGCGAGGTGGGACAGGCTGGTGACCCTCTCCAACAACAGGGCCGTCACGATCTACCTCTGGCACAACTTCCTGATCATGGCGACGGTCCCGGTCATCGACCTCGCCTACGACCTGCCGTTCATGGAGGACGAGCGCTGGAGCTCGGCGCTCGACACCACGTACATGCTGTGGATGACCCTGCTGGTCTGGCCGCTGATCGGCCTGATGGTGGTGGCCGTCGGCTGGGTGGAGGACCTGGCGGCGAAGCGCCGTCCCCGCCTCTGGCCGGACGGGGCGAAGGCGTCGGCGCGGAGGAGGCGCGCGGCGGCCGGGTGACTCGCCCGTGGCACCGACGAGTTGTGCAACCGTTATCGTCGCGAACGGTGGGGGCGGGCCTGCCGGGGGCGTGGAAATATCCCCGCATGAACGGGTAGTTCGGGTGCCCGCCGAGGCCGCCCTGCCCGCCCGGCCCGCCGTGAGAGGAGTGTGATTTCGCACCGGTGAAGGGTGACGATCCCGCGTCCGGCCGGGCGTAAGGGCAGCCATGGAGACGGCGGTTGGCGCTTGCGAACGGTACGGGTGAAGCGCGCGGCAACCGCCTCGACGCGGTACGTGGCCGCCTCCTAGGGTGGTCGTCTCAGCCGGCCGCAACACGCGTGCCGATCACGCGCATTGCAGATGCGGACGGATCGCGCGCCTGGCGGCGGGGCCCCACACCTGCCGGGAGTTTGTTTTGCTTCGCAAGAAGACCGCGCTGCGTCTCGCCGCGCCCGTCGCCGTACTCGCCCTCGCCCTGACCGCCTGCGGCGGCGGTGACGACAAGAAGTCCGAGGACAAGAAGGCGGACACGTCCAAGTCCGACAGCGCGGGCTCGGGTCAGGGCTCCGGCTCGGCCGACTCCGCCGACTCCGGCGCCGGGCAGCCGTCCGCGCTGAAGCCGGGGGAGAGCACCACGGGCAGGACGAAGGAGGGCGACGCGACGGTCACGTACGACATCGCCGCCCAGAAGGTCGACCTCAGCACCGAGGCGGAGACCGCGAAGCTCGTCTCCGACCCGAAGAAGGCCAAGGGCCTGGTCGCCGCCGTCGCCCACGTGAAGTACACGCACAAGGCGGGCGCCCCGCTCGCGGAGGTCCCCGACGTCGGTGACGGCGCGGAGATCTACGCCGACGGCACCCGCGGCGGCCTCCTGATCGGCGCCTCCGAGGACGCCGCGGGCTGCGAGGACGAACTGGAGCTCGAAGGCTGGAAGAAGGGCGAGAGCCACGTGCTCTGCCAGACCTACCTGGTCCCCGCGGGCGCCAAGGCGCTGGAGGTCCACTGGGCGCCGGAGGACAGCGAGGGCGAGCCGGTGATCTGGAAGTTCGCGGCGGAGTAGGCCGCGAAGCAGTCCCCTCCGGGGCTCGTGATGTGCGGCCGGTCCTTTTCCGCCCGGGGGCGCACGGCGGCACGTGGCGTGGTGTGGAGGCGCGTGCGCCGGCGGGGAGTATCGCGAGGCGGCGTGCGGGTGACGGCTCGCGCCCCCGCGGGTGCGAACGCATCCGGTTGTGCGCCGACGCGGCGTCGCGGGGCCGCCCGGACCGGGTGAAGGCGTGGTCGGAGCGGGGCGTCGGCGGGCCGTGGGCGGCGCTGACCCGGTGGCGAGGTGGTGCCGGACCCCCGCGGGATGGGCTGTTATGGGCGGTATGCCGGTCCGTCGCCCGAACTTGCCACTGGCACCTCCCGGCGCGACGCCGATAGCTTCCCTCCTCACTTCCGAGAGCGGCGAGCTCCGCCGGTCCGCGACGCGTCCCGAGCCGGGGCGCACGCCGGGGGAGTTCCCGCGTACGTACACGCCCTGGCCGACGGCTCCGGTCGTCGGCCGAGAGATCCGGAAAGAGGGACGGGACATGCCCGCACCCCGCTACATCGTCGAAGACTCCGCCCGCGACCCCCGCACCGACATCTGGTTCGCCCTCCCCTCCGGTTTCACGGAGCTGCCCCTCGACGTGCTGACGGCGGCCCACGGTTCGCCCGACGCGCGGCGGCTCGGGGACGCGCTCGCGCCGGTGGTCGGGGCGATGCCGGAGGGGGAGTACAGGGAGCTGTTCATCGGGGAGCTGGCCACCGCCCAGCGGCTGCTGCTCGCCCGGCCCGTGCCCGGCGCCGTGCACTGCTCGCTCGGACTGCACCGGGACGGCTCCCGGGGCCGGTCGAGGCCGCTGCTCTGCCTCTTCACCGTGTCCTGGCAGGGCGTCGGACGGCCGTTGAGGGGCGGCGTGGCCGCGGGTGCCGCGACGCGCGCGGGGGTCCTCGCGGGGACGGGCGCCGAGCGGCACACGCGCGTGGAGTACCTCGACATGCCGTGCGGCCCGGCTTCGGTCAGCGAGGTCCTGAGCCTTCCCGCCGAGGGGGCCGGGCTGCCGCCGAGGCCGCTGTTGCAGGTCCACGCCCATCTTCCGCACCCCGAAGGGAAGCGGGTGGCGGTCCTCACGCTGACGACCGCCGCCGTCGCCCGGCGCGCGCAGTACCGGGGGCTCCTCGACCGCCTGGCCCGCCTGGTCAGCTTCGAGAACCCGCTCGTCACCACGCCCTGAACCGGCCGCGGGCCCGCCGGCGGCCCTGGCCGAGGACGACGCTGCCGATCACGAGGGCCAGGCCGCCGAGCTGCCAGACGGTGAGGGTCTGGCCCAGGAGCAGCAGGCCCGCCAGCGTGGCGACGACCGGGTTGGTCAGGCCGAGGAAGGAGACCGATGAGGCGGGCAGGCGTTCGATGCCGCGGAACCAGAGGGCGTACGCGAGGGCTGTGCCGATGACGCCGAGGTAGGCGTACCCGGCGATGTTGGCGCCGGTGAAGTGGTCCGGCAGGCCCTCGGCGGTGAGGGCGATGGGGGCGAGCACCAGGCCGCCCGCGGTCAGCTGCCAGCCCGTGAGGGCGAGCAGGGAGACGCCTTCGGGGCGGCCCCAGCGCTTGCTGAGGACCACGGCGAGGGCCATCAGGGTCGTGGCCGTCAGCATCGCGGCGAGGCCGGCGAGGTCCACCGTGGCGCTGCCGCGCAGGACGAGGAGGGCGACTCCCGCGACGCCGACGAGGCCGGCGAGCAGCGTCCGGCGGGAGGGCCGCACCTTCAGGACGCCGATCCCGAAGCCCGCGACGAGCAGCGGCATGACCGCGCTGACGGTCGAGGCGACGCCGCCGGGCAGGTGGTAGGCGCCGAAGAAGAGGAGCGGGAAGAACGCCCCGAAGTTGAGCAGTCCGAGCACGCCCGCCTTCCACCACCAGTCGCCGCTCGGCAGCCGCCGGGTGAGGGCGAGCAGGATCAGCCCGGCGGGCAGCGCGCGCAGGGCGGCGGCGAGCAACGGGCGGTCGGGGGGCAGTAGTTCGGTGGTCGTGACGTAGGTGGTGCCCCAGGTCGCGGGCCCGATGGCGGCGAGCGCGGCCGCGCCCGCGGCGGCCCTCGCGGGGGTGCCGGGCGCTGTCCCGGGCCCGGTGGCCGCCGGGCGGTTCCGGTCGGTGGCCGGCTGCGCCTTGCTGGTGCGGATGGGCATGACTTCCCCCTCGGAGATCCCCTCAACGCTGGTATTCTCAACGTTGAGATAAATATGGGACGTGAGTCTGCGAACGTCAAGTATCTGAACGTTGAGAGATCGGCCGTTCAGAGGTCGGAGAGATGAGGCTTCCGGTGAGCAAGAGCGGACGAGACGCCGAGGCGACGGACGCCATCGACGAGCTGCGCGGCCAGTGGCGCAGGGAGCGCCCTGACCTCGACCTCGCGCACCTGGACGCGATGGCGCTGGTGGGCCGCGTCAAACGCGCCGACCACCTGCTGAGCAAGGGCATGAAGAAGGTGTTCGCCGAACACGGCCTCGAATTCGCGGAGTTCGACGTCATCGCCACGCTGCGCAGGGTCGGCGCCCCGTACGAACTGACCGCGGGCGGACTCCTGAAGACCGCGATGGTGACCTCCGGCGCCATCACCAACCGCCTCGACAGGCTGGAGCGCAAGGGACTCATCGAACGCCGCCCCGACCCCGCGGACCGCAGGGCCATCCGCGTCCGCCTCACGGAAGCGGGCCTCGACGTGGCCGACCGCGCGATCGTCGCCCACATCGCCAACGAGGAACGCATGCTGGCGGCCCTCACCCCCCAGGACCGCGCGGCCATGGACGCCGCCCTGCGCCGGCTGCTGGTGTCCCTGGGCGACACGCACCTGGGCTGAGAAGTGCCGCCACCCCCTCACCACCCCGCCGTCCGCCGAGTGAGAGCAACGTTCCCCAGTGGTCACCGGGGGCCACAGGGCTGAAATCGGCGGTTCCTACCTTCGGGGCACGGTGTTGGTCGAGGGTGTGGAGGCCGGGATGTGGATCGAGCGGTGGGAGCCCGAGGACGAGAGGTTCTGGAAGGAGGAGGGCGGTGAGCGGGTCGCCCGGCGGAACCTGGCGTTCTCCGTCCTCTCCGAGCACATCGGGTTCTCCGTGTGGAGCCTCTGGTCCGTGATGGTGCTCTTCATGGGACCGGAGTACGGGATCGACGCCGCGGGGAAGTTCTTCCTGGTGTCGATGGCGACGCTGGTCGGGGGCGTCGTACGCGTCCCCTACACCTTCGCCGTGGCCCGCTTCGGGGGACGCGCCTGGACCGTCGTCGCGGCCTCGCTGCTGCTCGTGCCGACGGTCGCCGCCTTCGTGGTCATGGAGCCCGGCACCTCCTACTCCACCTTCATGGTGTGCGCGCTGCTCACCGGCGTCGGCGGCGGCAACTTCGCGTCCAGCATGACCAACATCAACGCCTTCTTCCCGCTGCGGGAGAAGGGGTGGGCGCTCGGGCTCAACGCCGGGGGCGGCAACATCGGGGTGCCCGTGGTACAGCTCGTCGGGCTCGCCGTCATCGGGGCGAGCGGTGGGCCGCGGGTGGTGCTGGGGATCTACATCCCGTTCATCCTGCTCTCCGTGCTGTGCGCCGCGCGGTACATGGACAGCATCTCCTCCGTCCGCAACGACACCGGTGCCGCCAAGGCCGCCGTGCGGGAGGGGCACACGTGGGTGATGGCGCTCCTGTACGTGGGGACGTTCGGGTCGTTCATCGGGTACAGCTTCGCCTTCGGGCTCGTCCTCCAGACGCAGTTCGGGCGTACGCCGCTTGAGGCCGCCCAGCTCACCTTCATCGGGCCGCTGCTCGGCTCGCTGATCCGGCCCGTGGGCGGACGGCTCGCCGACCGGTTCGGCGGGGCCCGCATCACCCTCGGCAACTTCCTCGCCATGGGGGCCGCGACCGGAGCCGTCGTCACCGCCTCCGTCCGGGAGTCGCTGCCGCTGTTCACCTGCGCCTTCATCGCGCTGTTCGTGCTGACCGGGCTCGGCAACGGGTCCACGTACAAGATGATCCCGGGCATCTTCCAGGCCAAGGGCGAAAGGCTCGGTCTCACGGGGGAGGAGGCCGCGGCCTACGGCCGGCGGCTCTCCGGGGCCGCCATGGGGCTGATCGGCGCGATCGGCGCCGTCGGCGGGCTCGGCATCAACCTCGCCCTGCGGCAGTCCTTCAAGGCGGTGGGGTCGGGCACGGGGGCGTACATCGCCTTCCTCGCCTTCTACGGCGTGTGCGCGCTCGTCACGTGGGCCGTATACCTTCGCCGGCGGCCCACGCGCGGCCGTACGCTTCCCGGTACGGACACGGACGCGAAGCCGCAGCTCAGCTACGCCGAGGTGTGACGTAACACGGCGGACATCACCGCGAACCGGGCCCGTCACGCGCCGTTGGCACGCTCGGGCCCCGACCCTCCCCCGCCGGGACCGGCCCCGCGGGACCAGACGAGACGGACCTATGCACGCCACTGAATCGAACGAACCGGGCACGGCCGCGAAGGCGGAGCACGGCCCCCTCGCCGGTTTCACCGTCGGCGTGACCGCGGCCCGGCGCGCCGACGAACTGGGCGCGCTGCTCCAGCGGCGGGGCGCCACCGTGCTCCACGCGCCCGCGCTGCGCATCGTGCCGCTGGCCGACGACAGCGAACTCCTCTCGGCGACGAAGGGGCTGATCGGCCACGCCCCTGACGTCGTGATCGCCACCACCGCCATCGGCTTCCGCGGCTGGATCGAGGCCGCCGAGGGCTGGGGGTACGGAGAGGCGCTGCTCCGCTGCCTGCGGGGCGTCGAACTGCTGGCCCGCGGGCCGAAGGTGAAGGGCGCGGTACGGGCCGCCGGGCTCACCGAGGAGTGGTCGCCCTCGTCGGAGTCCATGGCGGAGGTGCTCGACCGGCTGCTCGACGAGGGCGTCGCCGGGCGGCGCATCGCGCTCCAGCTGCACGGGGAGCCGCTGCCCGGCTTCGTCGAGTCGCTGCGGGCCGCGGGCGCCGAGGTGGTCGGCGTCCCCGTCTACCGCTGGCTCCCGCCGGAGGACCTCGGGCCCGTGGACCGGCTGCTCGACGCGACGGTGGGGCGGGGCGTCGACGCCCTGACGTTCACCAGCGCCCCGGCCGCCGCTTCCCTGCTCTCGCGGGCGGAGGAGCGGGGCATGGCCGAGGACTTCCTCACCGCCCTCGGGCACGACGTGCTCGCGGCGTGCGTGGGGCCGGTGACCGCGCTGCCGCTCCAGTCGCGCGGCGTGGACACCGCGCAGCCCGAGCGCTTCCGGCTCGGCCCCCTCGTACAGCTCCTCTGCCAGGAACTGCCCTCCCGCGCGCGCGTGCTGCCCGTCGCGGGGCACCGCGTGCAGATCCGCGGGCACGCGGCCGTGGTCGACGGTGAGCTGCGGGCCGTGCCGCCCGCCGGCATGGCGCTGCTGCGGGCCCTCGCCCGCAGGCCCGGCTGGGTGGTGGCCCGCGCCGAACTGCTGCGGGCGCTGCCGGGCGCGGGCCGCGACGAGCACGCCGTGGAGACGGCGATGGCCCGCCTGCGGACGGCCCTTGGCGCCCCGAAGCTGATCCAGACGGTCGTCAAACGCGGCTACCGCCTCGCCGTCGACCCCACGGCGGACTCCAAGTACGCGGAGTGAGCGGCGCTCCGGAGCTCCGTGGCGTCCCGCCCGGTGGCAGGGGTTCCGGACCCGGCGGGGGACGGGCACTGTAGGGGTACGCAACGGCATTCCTCACCGGTGACCCCCAAGGCGGTGACAGACGCATGGCGTTGGGCATGGCCCCGGCTCCGTACGAGCTGCGATTCGACTCCGGGCGCAGCTGCCTCGACCTCATGGCGACGAACCACCCCGTGGAACGGCTCGACTCCGTGGCGGCACTGCGTGCCTGGCTCACGGGCGCGGGCCTCGTGCCGCGGGACGCCCGGCTGGCCGGCGCGGACCCCCAATGGCCCGCCGCCTTCCGGGAGTTGCGCGGGCGCACGGCGGAGCTGGTCGGCGGGGAGCTCGACCGGCTGCCCGTGTCCGGCGCGCTGGAGCGGGTGAACGCGCTGGCCGCCGCCGCGCCCCCCGCCCCGTACGCCGTACGCGCCGCCGACGGCACCCTCGTGCGCGCCCTGCGCGACGAGCCGGGCTGCGCCGCGCTCGTCGCCGCCGTGGCCAGGGACGCCGTCGACCTGCTCACCGACCCCGCGGCGCGCGCCCTCCTCCGCCGCTGCGAGGGCGACAACTGCCCGCTCGTCTACCTGGACACCTCGCGGGGCCACCGCCGCCGCTGGTGCTCAAGCGAGGTCTGCGGCAACCGCGAACGCGTCGCACGCCACCGCCGCAGGGCCGCCCTCGCCCGCCCGTGAACGGGACCGGGCCCGCGCCGCGGTGAACACCTCCCGCCCCATCTACGTACCTCCGTCGTGAGACCGCCCGAACCGCGGACACCGGAGGCAGCCGTGCGCAAGGATTCCGCCGTGGCCGATGAACGACCGCCGTCGCCGCGGCACCGCTCGCGCCAGCCACCGGGGCCCGACGAGGAGTTGATGCGCGCGCTCTACCACGAGCACGCGGGAGCGCTCCTCGCCTATGTGCTCCGCCTCGTGGCGGGCGACCGGCAGCGCGCCGAGGATGTCGTGCAGGAGACGCTCATCCGTGCCTGGAAGAACGCCGGTCGGCTCAACCGGGCCACCGGTTCGGTACGCCCCTGGCTGGTGACGGTCGCACGGCGCATCGTCATCGACGGCCACCGCAGCCGGCAGGCCCGGCCGCAGGAGGTCGATCCGTCGCCGCTGGAGGTCATCCCCGCGGAGGACGAGATCGACAAGGCGCTGTGGCTGATGACACTGTCCGACGCGCTGGAGGACCTGACTCCGGCGCACCGTGAGGTACTCGTCGAGACCTACTTCAAGGGGCGTACGGTCAATGAGGCCGCACAGACACTGGGCATCCCCAGCGGGACGGTCCGCTCGCGGGTCTTCTACGCGCTTCGCTCGATGAAGCTGGCACTTGAGGAGCGGGGGGTGACGGTATGACCGGGTCCCACGGCCACTACGGCGGGTGGCAGGAGGCGAACGTCCACGAGACCGTCGGCGCCTACGCGCTCGGGGTCCTCGACGCGGCGGAGGCGACCCGGTTCGAGGCGCACCTCGCCGGCTGCGAGTACTGCGCACGCCGGCTGGAGGAGTTCTCCGGCATGGCGCCCATGCTGGCGGCGCTCGCGGACCTCCCCGCGGGCCGCGGCGCGCCGGAGATCGGCGAGCGGCTCGCCGCGCGTCCCGGACCGCGCCTGGCCGAGCGCCTGGCGGGCGAGGTGTCCGCCGAGCGGGCGCGCGGACGCCGGCGGACCCTGCTGCTCGTCGCGGCGACGGCCGTGCTGATCGTCGGCGGGCCCCTCGCGGTCCTCGCGGTGGGCGGCGACGGCGGCGGCTCGACGGACGCCGTGGCCGGGCCGCACCCCACGAGCCCCGCGGAGGACGCCTTCTTCCACCACATGACGGAGAAGTCGCGGGGCACGGACCCGAAGACCCGGGTCAGCGCCACGGTCGGCACGGAGGAGAAGGCCTGGGGCACCCACGCCGTCCTGGAGCTGAGGAACGTCAAGGGCCCGCTGAAGTGCTCCCTGGTCGCGGTCGGCAAGGACGGCGGCAAGGAGACGGTCACCACGTGGTCGGTGCCGAAGTGGGGCTACGGCATCAAGGACAGCCCGGACAAGTGGGCGCGCGGACCGCTGTACGTGCACGGGGGCGCCGCCATGGACCGCAACGACATCGACCACTTCGAGGTGACCACGCTGGACGGCGAACGCCTGGTCAAGGTCGATCTGTAGCCGCACGCAGGTGCACAAGGAGGGCCCCTTTCGCGTACGGTGGACGGCTGCTCGGTTCGGTGAGCAGCACGTCTTGAAAGGGGCCCCGGTGGCCGACGTCAACGCAGTAATGCCGTCAGGCACACGCGACCGCGAGATCGGGGTCGAGCAGGACCATCTCGACCAGGTCTACCGGCGTCTCGAGGAGAAGATCCACGAGGCCGAGTTCCTGATGGACGACGCGGCCAAGCGCGGGCAGGTCGGCACGCCGGGCGCGCTCGCCGAGCGCGACGCGCAGGTCTTCAGGGCCGGGGTGCACCTGAACCGGCTGAACAACGAGTTCGAGGACTTCCTCTTCGGCCGCATCGACCTGCTCCAGGGCAAGGACGGCAAGAAGGGCCCCGACGGCGCCTACACGGCGGTCGAGCCGGCGGAGGGCGCGATCAGGGAGGACGAGACCGGCAAGCACGCCGACATCGCCGAGACCCTGCACATCGGCCGCATCGGCGTCCTGGACTCCGACTACTCGCCGCTGGTCATCGACTGGCGCGCGCCCGCCGCCGCGCCGTTCTACCGCTCGACCCCGGTCGACCCCGGCCGGGTCGTGCGCCGCCGCGTCATCCGCTCCAAGGGCCGCAGGGTCCTCGGCGTCGAGGACGACCTGATGCGCCCGGAGATCACCGCCCGCCTCGACGGCGAGAAGCTGCCGGTGATCGGCGACGGTGCCCTGATGGCGGCGCTCGGCCAGGCCCGCAGCCACTCGATGCGGGACATCGTGGCGTCGATCCAGGCCGAGCAGGACAAGGTGATCCGGGCGCCCGCCGCCTCGGTGACGTACGTGGAGGGCGGCCCCGGCACCGGCAAGACGGCCGTGGCGCTGCACCGCGCGGCCTTCCTGCTCTACCAGGACCGCCGCCGTTACGCGGGCGGCATCCTCATCGTCTCGCCGACCCCGCTCCTCGTCGCCTACACCGAGGGCGTGCTGCCCTCCCTGGGCGAGGAGGGCCAGGTGGCGATCCGCGCGGTCGGCTCGCTGGTCGACGGCGTCGAGGCCACGGTGTACGACTCGCCCGCGGTGGCCCGCGTCAAGGGCTCGTCCCGCATGCTGAAGGTGCTGCGCAAGGCGGCGCGGGGCGCGCTGGAACAGGGGCCGGCGCCGCGAGCCGCGGCGGTCGACCGGCAGCTCGCCCTCGGCGAGGACGAGCACGATGCCGAGGGCGAGGCGGAGAAGGACGCCGCCCACGGTGTCCCCGCCCGTCTCCGTGTCGTCGCCTTCGGCCGCCGCCTGGAGCTGGAGGCCGACCAGCTCGACCGCATCCGCCGCACCGCCCTGGGCGGCACCGCCCCGGTCAACCTGCTGCGCCCGCGCGCCCGCAAGCTGCTCCTCGACGCCCTGTGGTCGCAGTCGGGGGCCGCGGGGCGCCACAGCGACCCCGAGCTTGCCGCCGAGCTGCGCTCGTCCTTCGACGACGACATCACCTCCGAGGACGACTTCATCCGGTTCCTCGACGCCTGGTGGCCGGAGCTGACGCCCCGCTCCGTCCTGGCCGCGATGGGCGACGAGCGGCGCCTCGGCCGCTGGGCGCGCCGCGTGTTCAACCCGGGCGAGGTCCGCAAGGTCGCCCGTTCGCTGCGGCGCGACGGCCTGTCCGTGCACGACGTGGCGATGCTCGACGAGCTCCAGGCGATCCTCGGCACGCCGCACCGGCCGAGGAGGAAGCGGGACCTGGACCCGCTCGACCAGCTCACCGGGCTCGAAGAGCTGATGCCGCAGCGCGAGGAGACCCAGCGCGAGCGCGCCGAGCGCCTGGCGGCCGAGCGCACCGAGTACGCCCACGTCATCGTCGACGAGGCGCAGGACCTCACGCCCATGCAGTGGCGCATGGTGGGCCGCCGCGGGCGGCACGCCACCTGGACGGTGGTGGGCGACCCGGCGCAGTCCTCCTGGTCCGACCCGGACGAGGCCGCCGAGGCCCGCGACGAGGCGCTCGGCACCCGCCCGCGCCGCCGCTTCACCCTCACGGTCAACTACCGCAACCCCGCCGAGATCGCGGAGCTGGCCGCCAAGGTCCTCGCCCTGGCGATGCCGGGCGCCGAGTCGCCGTCGGCGGTGCGCTCCACCGGGGTGCGGCCCCGCTTCGGCGTCGTACGGGACGGGGACCTCGCCGGCTCGGTGCGCGAGGAGGCCGCGCGGCTCCTCGACCGGGTCGACGGCACGGTCGGCGTGGTCGTGGCGATGAACCGTCGCGAGCAGGCCGCCCGCTGGCTCGACGGGCTCGGCGACCGCGTGGTGGCGCTCGGCAGCCTGGAGGCCAAGGGTCTGGAGTACGACGCGACGCTCGTCGTCTCGCCCGCGGAGATCGCCGACGAGTCCCCGGCGGGTCTGCGCGTCCTGTACGTGGCGCTGACGCGCGCGACGCAGCAGCTCACGGTGGTCTCGGGGGAGCGCGACGACCCCGATGCGGAAGGCGTGCCGGATCTGCTGCGGGACTAGGAAGGACAAGGGAGGCTGAGGGGTCCTCCTCTCCGGGGGAGCGGTGTTACCTTGGATGTGGCACCGGCTCGATCCAAGCCCCCGGGCCCAACCATCGTCGCTACGAGCGACCACTTGCCGCGAGGCGAGCATGGCGGGTCGGTGTCATGAACGTGGAGAGGTCCACGCCACTCGGTGGCGTGGACCTCTTTCTGTTGCCCGCCTCTTTCTGTTTCCGGCAACTTCTCGTATGGTGGAAACTAGTTTCCGAAAATGAACTGCAGCGGCCGGTGAACAAAACGTTCTCAATCCGGGGCGGCTACCACGTACTCAGCGGTAGGTGCGACCATCGGACGGCAAGAGCTACAAGGTGAAAGCAGAGGAAGTCGGCCATGGCAACGGCGCCCAGCGTCTCCTACTCGATGACGGTCCGGCTGGAGGTGCCCGCGAGCGGAACCGCGGTCTCCCAGCTCACCACGGCCGTCGAGTCATCCGGGGGCTCGGTCACCGGCCTCGACGTCACGGCCTCCGGCCACGAGATGCTGCGGATCGACGTGACGATCGCGGCGTCCTCCACGACGCACGCCGACGAGATCGTCGAGCAGCTCCGCACCATCGAGGGCGTCACCCTCGGCAAGGTCTCCGACCGTACGTTCCTGATGCACCTCGGCGGCAAGATCGAGATGGCGTCGAAGCACCCCATCCGGAACCGTGACGACCTCTCCATGGTCTACACCCCGGGCGTCGCCCGGGTCTGCATGGCCATCGCGGAGAACCCCGAGGACGCCCGCCGCCTCACCATCAAGCGGAACTCCGTTGCGGTCGTAACGGACGGCTCGGCCGTGCTCGGCCTCGGCAACATCGGCCCGAAGGCCGCCCTGCCGGTCATGGAGGGCAAGGCGGCCCTCTTCAAGCGCTTCGCGGGCATCGACGCCTGGCCGCTCTGCCTGGACACCCAGGACACCGACGCCATCGTCGAGATCGTCAAGGCCATCGCCCCCGGTTTCGCGGGCATCAACCTGGAGGACATCTCCGCGCCCCGCTGCTTCGAGATCGAGGCCAGGCTGCGCGAGGCCCTCGACATCCCCGTCTTCCACGACGACCAGCACGGCACGGCCATCGTCGTCCTCGCGGCCCTCACCAACGCCCTGCGCGTGGTCGGCAAGAGCATCGGCGACGTGCGCGTGGTCATGTCGGGCGCCGGCGCGGCGGGCACGGCCATCCTCAAGCTGCTCCTCGCCGCGGGCGTCAAGAACGCCGTCGTGGCCGACATCCACGGCGTCGTGCACGCGGACCGCGAGGACCTCAAGGACGCCGACAGCGACTCGCCGCTGCGCTGGATCGCCGACAACACCAACCCCGAGGGCCTCACGGGCACCCTCAAGGAGGCCGTCGTCGGCTCCGACGTCTTCATCGGCGTCTCGGCCCCGAACGTCCTGAGCGGCGACGACGTCGCCGCCATGGCCGAGGGCGCCATCGTGTTCGCGCTCGCGAACCCGGACCCCGAGGTCGACCCCGCCATCGCCCGCCAGACGGCGGCGGTCGTGGCCACCGGACGCTCGGACTTCCCGAACCAGATCAACAACGTCCTGGTCTTCCCCGGCGTCTTCCGCGGCCTGCTCGACGCCCAGTCGCGTACGGTCAACACGGAGATGATGCTGGCCGCGGCGGGTGCCCTCGCCGACGTCGTCGCCGAGGACGAGCTGAACCGGAACTACATCATCCCCAGCGTCTTCAACGACAAGGTCGCGGGCGCGGTGGCCGGAGCGGTGCGCAGCGCCGCCAAGGCCGTGGGGGCCACTGTGACAGGTCCCACGGTCTAGGCCAACGGCGCGTCGCGGGACCCTGGCCCCTCAAGGCCGCTCTAGGGTGGCTTGGCAGCAGGCCTCCCTCCGCACCCCACTTTCGGGGACGGCGGACGCTTTCCGTGTGACTCCTGAGGGCACCGGATTGGCTTTACCGCCGCAGGTGGGGGCAGGATGCGTAATCGGGCGCGAGGGTCTGACGTCAGACCCGGGTCCGGGGACTGTCCGAGGACCCTGGCAGCATCGTCTTCGCTGTGCCCATCATGCGGCCCTGCCGCGTGGCACGCCTCAACGGCAAAAGAACACGGGAGTACAAACATGAACCGCAGTGAGCTGGTGGCCGCGCTGGCCGACCGCGCAGAGGTGACCCGCAAGGACGCCGACGCCGTGCTGGCCGCGTTCGCCGAGACCGTCGGCGAGATCGTTGCCAAGGGCGACGAGAAGGTCACCATCCCCGGCTTCCTGACCTTCGAGCGCACCCACCGTGCCGCTCGCACCGCCCGGAACCCGCAGACCGGCGAGCCGATCAACATCCCGGCCGGCTACAGCGTCAAGGTCTCGGCCGGTTCCAAGCTGAAGGAAGCCGCCAAGGGCAAGTAGCCCCGAGCAGCTGTACGAAGGGGCGGCCACCCGTTGCGGGTGGCCGCCCCTTCTGTGTGCCCGTTCAGGGGCCCGGCGGTACTACAGCGCGGCCTTGCCGGGGAGCTCGACCTTCGCGCCCAGCTCGACGAGCTTGTCCATGAAGTTCTCGTAGCCCCGGTTGATCAGGTCGATGCCGTGGACGCGGGACGTGCCCTGCGCCGCGAGGGCCGCGATGAGGTACGAGAAGCCGCCGCGCAGGTCGGGGATGACCAGATCGGCGCCCTGGAGCTTCGTGGGGCCGCTGACGACCGCCGAGTGGAGGAAGTTCCGCTGGCCGAAGCGGCAGTCGGAGCCGCCGAGGCACTCGCGGTAGAGCTGGATGTGCGCGCCCATCTGGTTGAGCGCCGACGTGAAGCCGAGCCGCGACTCGTAGACCGTCTCGTGGACGATGGACAGGCCCGCGGCCTGCGTCAGGGCGACGACGAGCGGCTGCTGCCAGTCGGTCTGGAAGCCGGGGTGCACGTCCGTCTCCAGGGCGATCGCGTTGAGCGAGCCGCCCGGGTGCCAGAAGCGGATGCCCTCGTCGTCGATCTCGAAGGCACCGCCCACCTTCCGGTAGGTGTTGAGGAACGTCATCATCGAGCGCTGCTGGGCGCCGCGGACGTAGATGTTGCCTTCGGTCGCCAGGGCGGCGGAAGCCCAGGAGGCGGCCTCCAGGCGGTCCGAGAGGGCGTGGTGGTTGTAGCCGCCGAGGCTGTCGACACCGGTGATCCGGATGGTCCGGTCGGTGTCCATCGCGATGATCGCGCCCATCTTCTGCAGGACGCAGATGAGGTCCTCGATCTCCGGCTCGACCGCGGCGTTCGACAGCTCGGTCACGCCCTCCGCGAGGACGGCGGTGAGCAGGACCTGCTCGGTGGCGCCCACGGACGGGTACGGCAGGCGGATCTTGGTGCCGCGCAGGCGCTGCGGGGCCTCCAGGTACTGGCCGTCGGCGCGCTTCTCGATGGTCGCGCCGAACTGGCGGAGCACCTCGAAGTGGAAGTCGATCGGCCGGCCGCCGATGTCGCAGCCGCCGAGGCCGGGGATGAAGGCGTGCCCGAGGCGGTGCAGGAGCGGGCCGCAGAAGAGGATCGGAATGCGCGACGAGCCCGCGTGGGCGTCGATGTCGGCGACATTCGCGCTCTCCACGTGCGACGGGTCCATGACGAGCTCGCCCGGTTCCTCGCCGGGGCGGACCGTCACGCCGTGCAGCTGCAGCAGGCCGCGCACGACACGGACGTCGCGGATGTCGGGGACGTTGCGCAGCCGGCTCGGGGCGCTGCCGAGCAGCGCGGCGACCATGGCCTTCGGCACGAGGTTCTTCGCGCCGCGGACACGGATCTCGCCCTCAAGCGGGGTTCCGCCGTGGACAAGCAGTACATCG
This sequence comes from Streptomyces sp. NPDC050703, assembly GCF_040654435.1. NCBI lineage: Bacteria > Bacillati > Actinomycetota > Actinomycetes > Kitasatosporales > Streptomycetaceae > Streptomyces > Streptomyces sp. NPDC050703. The sequence continues at coordinate 43,711 of NZ_JBFAHX010000023.1, read as the reverse complement.
TCAATGCCGGTGACGGTCATGAATCTCGCGTTCCGATTGAATGGACGGGGGGACCAAAGGGCAAGCGTAATGGCCGCGTACCCCCCTTCCGTAAGGGTGAGGGCGTCCGGAACGGGTCAGGAGTTCGTGACAACACGAACCGTACGTATGCGGACGCTCTGGGTCACCGGGCTCCGTGTGCGCTCCGTCCGCCTCCTTGCGCCCTGAGCTGCGTTCACTCCCGTATGCCCATGGCCTCCCCGTCCGGGGGGAAGATGCGGGATCATGTCGTTCATGACCGAGGTGTCCTCCCTCACAGGGCGGCTGCTCGTGGCCACACCGGCCCTGGCGGACCCCAACTTCGACCGCGCGGTGGTGCTGCTCCTCGACCACGACGAGGAGGGGTCGCTCGGCGTGGTCCTGAACCGCCCGACGCCGGTCGACGTCGCCGACATCCTGGAGGGCTGGGGAGACCTGGCCGGTGCCCCGGGCGTCGTCTTCCAGGGCGGTCCCGTCTCGCTGGACTCGGCGCTCGGCATCGCCGTGGTCCCCGGCGACGAGGCGCCCGCCGCGGGCTCCCGGTCCCGCGGCGGCGACCCGGTGGGCTTCCGCAGGGTGCACGGCGCGATCGGCCTGGTCGACCTGGAGGCCCCGCCCGAGCTGCTCTCCCCGGCCCTGGGCAGCCTGCGGATCTTCGCCGGGTACTCGGGGTGGGGCCCCGGCCAGCTGGAGGCCGAACTGGCGGACGGCGCCTGGTACGTGGTCGAGTCCGAGCCCGGCGACGTCTCGTCCCCGGACCCGGAGCGGCTGTGGCGCGCGGTCCTCAGACGCCAGCGCAGCGAGCTGGCGATGGTGGCGACCTATCCGGACGACGCCTCGCTGAACTGACGACCGGCCGGCGGGGCGGACGTACCCCGGACGCCGCCCCGGGCCGAGCGCTGCCGGTACCCGGCGCGCGTGAGTACCCTTGGCAACCATGAGCACTCTTGAGCCCGAGCCCGAGCGCGGGGCAGGTACGGGGACCCTCGTAGAGCCGACACCCCAGGTGTCGAACGGTGACGGCGACCACGAGCGCTATGCGCACTACGTCCAGAAGGACAAGATCATGGCGAGCGCGCTCGACGGCACCCCCGTCGTCGCGCTCTGCGGCAAGGTGTGGGTCCCCGGCCGCGACCCCAAGAAGTACCCCGTCTGTCCCATGTGCAAGGAGATCTACGAGTCCATGGGCGCCGGCGGCGACAAGGACAAGGGCGGCAAGGACGGCAAGAAGTAGTCCGAGAAGCAGTCCTCGGAGGCTTGTTCCCTGCCCTGACCGAAGGGGGCGTTGCGCGTGCCGCAACGCCTCTTTTGCGTTGTGCAATCGCGTGACAGCCTTCCGTGGCATGACCTTTGAGCAGCTGATCCCGGCGCCGAACAGCGCCCGCTGGGTGGCTCCCACCCCAGGCTCCCTTCCGCTCGACGACGACACCGTCCTCCGCGCGGGGCCCGGCACCGAGGGCGTCGCGCGGTGGCTGCGCGCCACGGTCGGCGCCGCGACAGGACTCCGCTTCCCCGACGCACCCGCGGGGGAGGCGCGGGGTGGCGACGGCCGCGGCGGCGTCGAGCTGCGGATCGACGCGGACCTCGCGGCCGAGGCGTACCGCCTCACCGTCGCGGACGGCACGCTCCGCATCGAGGGCGGCGCCGCCGCGGGCGTCTTCTGGGGCGCCCAGACCTTCCGCCAGCTCCTGGGGCCCGACGCCTTCCGGCGCGCGCCGCTCGACCCCGCGCGCGCGTGGTCGGTCCCCGAGGTGGCCATCGAGGACGCCCCGCGGTTCCGCTGGCGCGGCATGATGCTCGACGTCTCCCGGCACTTCATGCCGAAGGACGGCGTCCTGCGCTACCTCGACCTGCTCGCCGCCCACAAGCTCAACGTCTTCCACTTCCACCTCACCGACGACCAGGGCTGGCGCGTGGAGATCAAGCGCCACCCGAAGCTCACCGAGGCCGGCTCCTGGCGCGCCCGCTCCAAGTGGGGGCACCGCATGTCGCCGCTCTGGGAGGAGCGCCCGCACGGCGGGTACTACACGCAGGACGACATCCGCGAGATCGTCGCCTACGCCGACTCGCTGCACATCGCCGTCGTCCCCGAGATCGAGATCCCCGGCCACTCGCAGGCGGCCATCAGCGCCTACCCGCACCTCGGCAACACGGACGTCGTCGACACCGCGGCGCTGACCGTCTGGGACACCTGGGGCGTCAACCCCAACGTGCTGGCCCCCACAGAAGAAGTGATCCGCTTCTACGAGGGCGTGTTCGAGGAGGTCCTCGACCTCTTCCCCTCCACCTACATCCACGTCGGCGGCGACGAGTGCCCCAAGGACCAGTGGAAGGCCTCGCCCACCGCCCAGGCCCGCATCAAGGAGCTGGGCGTCGAGGGCGAGGACGGCCTGCAGAGCTGGTTCATCCGCCACTTCGACCAGTGGCTCACGGCACGCGGGCGGCGGCTCGTCGGCTGGGACGAGATCCTGGAGGGCGGCCTCGCCGAGGGCGCCACCGTCTCCTCCTGGCGCGGCTACCGGGGCGGCATCGCCGCGGCCAGGTCGGGCCACGACGTCATCATGTGCCCCGAGCAGCACGTGTACTTGGACCACCGGCAGCACGGCGGCCCCGACGAGCCCATGCCCATCGGCTTCGTCCGCACCCTGGAGGACGTCTACCGCTTCGAACCCGTTCCCGCCGAGCTGACGGAGGAGGAGGCCGCGCACGTCATCGGCACCCAGGCCAACGTCTGGACCGAGGTGATGGAGCACCAGGGACGCGTCGACTACCAGGTGTTCCCGCGCCTCGCCGCCTTCAGCGAGGTCGCCTGGGGCAGGCTGCCCGCGCCCGCCCAGCGCGACTTCGCCGGCTTCGAGCGGCGGATGACCGCCCACTACGCGCGACTTGACGCCCTCGGCGTCGACTACCGCCCGCCCGGCGGGCCCCTGCCGCACCAGCAGCGCCCCGGCGTGCTCGGACGCCCGATCGACGGGCCGCCCCCGAACGTGTGAGGCGCCCAGGCGCTCCCGGCGGCCCGCGCGCGAGCGTGGCCCCGGGAGCGCCGGCGGGTCCCGGCGACGGCGGCCGGCGCCCAAGTGGCACGGGCGGAGGGGGACATCGCCCCGGCCGTCAAGGCGGTGCGAAAGCGGCGTATCCCTCTGGTCTGCGGACGAATGCCCCCTAGCGGACCCCCGCGTCGTGGCCCGGCGAAGATGTGCCAGAGTTGCCACGTCCGGGTCGTGAGCACGTACCGTACGGCGGAACAGGCGTAACGGTGACACGTCGCGAACGGCGAGCACTTCATGTACGCGTCGTACGTGAAGGACGCGGCCGGGCATCGGGAAGGGGCAGCCGGTTTTGACCACGCACGCACCGCGGGCGGCACAGGCACCGCAGTCGGTGAAGCTGCCCGCCACGCTCGACGAGGCAGTGGCGGCGCTCACCGCCATGCCCGCCGCCGTGCCCGTCGCCGGCGGCACGGACCTGATGGCCGCCGTCAACTCCGGGCAGCTCCGCCCCGCCGCCCTCGTCGGCCTCGGCCGCATCAGCGAGATCCGCGGCTGGCAGTACCAGGACGGCCACGCGCTCCTCGGCGCGGGACTCACCCACGCCCGCATGGGCCGCCCCGACTTCGCCGCCCTGATCCCCGCCCTCGCCGCCGCCGCGCGCGCCGCGGGGCCGCCCCAGATCCGCAACGCGGGCACCCTCGGCGGCAACATCGCGTCGGCCGCGCCCACGGGCGACGCGCTGCCCGTGCTCGCCGCGCTCGAAGCCGTCCTGATCGTCGCGGGGCCCGGCGGCGTCCGCCGCGAGATCCCCGTGTCGCACCTGCTCGCGGGCATGGAGATGCTCCGCCCCGGCGAGCTGATCGGCTTCGTGCGCGTGCCGCTGCTGCACGCCCCCCAGGTCTTCCTCAAGGCGACCGGACGCACCGGGCCCGGCAGGGCGACCGCGTCCGTGGCGCTGGTGCTCGACCCCGCGCGGCGCGGCGTGCGGTGCGCGGTGGGCGCCATCGCGCCGATGCCGCTGCGCCCCCTGGAGGCCGAGGAGTGGGTGGCCTCCCTGATCGACTGGGACGGCGGGCGCGGCAGCCTCGTACCGGAGGCGGTCACCGCCTTCGGCGAGTACGTGGCATCCGCCTGCATCCCGGACCAGCCCCCGGCGGCCGACGGCACCGAACAGCCGCTGTCGCCGGCGGTACTGCACCTGCGGCGCACCGTCGCCGCGCTGGCCCGACGAGCACTGGGGAGGGCGCTGTCGTGAGCGATGAACGGAGCACCGACGGCGGCGGCTGGCAGCCGCATCCGCAGGGTGAGTACGACTCGGACGCCACGGCGTTCGTGCAGCTCCCCGAGGGCATGCTGGACGCCCCGCTCGCCGCGCCCGGCCACGGCTACGTACCGCCGCCGATAACGGTCACCCCCACCACCGCGGACGCCACCGACCCGGCGGCCACGGGCACCTGGGTCATGCCGCCCGAGGTGACGGGGGCGGCCGGCGGTGCCGTGCGGTGGCCCGCCGCGGGCACGGTCCAGGAGTCCGAGCCGCGCCACCCCGAGCAGCACGGCTACGACCCCGGGGCCACCGGGCAGTGGACCTTCACCGAGGCCGGCACGCCCGAACAGCAGCCGTACGGCCAGGACTACGGGCAGCACCAGGGCTACGCCCAGGGGTACGAACAGCAGTACGGCCAGGACGGCACGGCACATGACGCCACCGGGCACGACGTCACCGGGCAGTGGTCGATCCCGGTCGCCGGCGGCGAGCTGCCGGACGAGTCGGGCGAGTACTCCGCCTCCTCCCTCGCGGCGGACGGCATCCCCCCCGCCGCGGCGCGCCTCAGCGCCTGGGCGGGCGGTGGCACGCCTCCCGCGACCCTGCCGGGCGGCGCGCCCGCGCCGTGGGCGACGGGCGCGGGAGCGGGCGCGCCGTGGGGCGCGCAGGCGCAGGACGCCGGGCAGCAGCTCCACCGGGCCCCGGAGCAGCAGGCGCCCGCCGACGGCGGCGGGCAGGACGGGGAGAACCCGTTCGAGCGCACGACGCTGCTGCGGGCGATCAGCGTGCCCGAGGTCGACAGGCCGGCCTCGGACCGGCACGCGGGCACGGCCGCCGAGGCCCCGCGGGCTCCCGGGCACCCGGAGGCGGCCGAACCGGCCGCCGACGCCGCGGCGCCCGTCGGCGTACCTCCGGAGCAGGACGCTCCGGCGGACGCCGCCGAGCCGGCCGAGTACGCCGGGTCCGGCGAGGGCCACGGGACCGGGCGGCCCGCCGCGCCCACCGACGCGGCGGAACCCGCGGGGCACTTCGCGCCGGCCGGGCCCGCCGAAGCCGGTGAGCCCGCCGCCGCGCCCGCGGAGGCCGGCGGGCCCGCCGCAGCCACGGAGCCCACCGCGCCCGAGCCCGAGCCCGCGTCCGCCGCGCCGGAAGCGGAGCCGGCCGAAGCGACCGAGGACCGGGAGAGCGAGGACCAGGAGAGCGAGGACCGGGAGAGCGAGGGCCGGGAGGCCGACGGACGCGAGACCGACGGCCAGGAGACGGAAGCCGCGGCCGGTGCCGAAGAGGCGGCGGACGCGGCCGGGGCGAGCGTCGCGGACGAACCCGCCGAGCCCCCGGCCGCCCCCCTCCACGACGACCACCCCCTCGTCTCCTACGTCCTGCGCGTGAACGGCAGCGACCGCCCCGTCACCGACGCCTGGATCGGCGAGTCCCTGCTCTACGTCCTGCGGGAGCGGCTCGGCCTCGCGGGCGCCAAGGACGGCTGTTCGCAGGGCGAGTGCGGCGCGTGCAACGTCCAGGTCGACGGGCGGCTCGTCGCCTCCTGCCTGGTGCCCGCCGCGACCACCGAGGGCAGTGAGGTCCGTACCGTCGAGGGCCTCGCCGTCGACGGGCAGCCCTCCGACGTGCAGCGCGCCCTCGGGGCCTGCGGCGCGGTCCAGTGCGGCTTCTGTGTGCCGGGCATGGCCATGACCGTGCACGACCTCCTTGAGGGCAACCCCGCCCCCACCGACCTGGAGACCCGCCGCGCGCTCTGCGGCAACCTCTGCCGCTGCTCGGGCTACCGCGGCGTGCTCGACGCCGTGCGGGAAGTGGTCGCCGAGCGCGAGGCGTCCGCCGCCGCCGAACAGGCGGCGGCCGACGAGCACGGCGACGCGCACTCCGACGGCGCGCACCCCGGCGCCCACGCCGAGGGGCACACCGACGGGCATGCCGGCGGCCACACCGAGGGTGCCCGCATCCCGCACCAGGCCGGACCCGGCGCGGGCGGCGTCCACCAGCACGAGGGCCCCTACGAGAGCGGGTACGACGCGCCGTACGGCGGCGCCCCCGACGGCCCGTACGAGACGCCTCACCCCTACGAGACGCCTCCCCCGTACGAGGGCCCCCACCCGTACGAAGGGCCCCACGGCCACGAGGGACCCGAAGGACCGCAGGGGCCGTACGGCCAGGACGGAGGCCGGCGTTGAGCAGCGAGACCATCACCACGGCCGATGCCGCCGGACGGGACTCCGAGCCCTCGCAGGGCATCGGCGCGTCCCTGGCGTCGGCGGAGAGCCGCGCCAAGACGGAGGGCACGTTTCCCTACGCCGCCGACCTGTGGGCCGAGGGCCTGCTGTGGGCGGCGGTCCTGCGCTCCCCGCACGCGCACGCGCGCATCGTCTCCATCGACACGAGCCACGCCCTCGACATGCCGGGCGTGCGCGCCGTCATCACGCACGAGGACGTGCCGGGCGAGGCGCTGCACGGTCGCAGGACGCCGGACCGGCCGGTCTTCGCCTCCGACGTGGTGCGCCACCACGGCGAGGCCATCGCCGCCGTCGCCGCGGACCACCCCGACACCGCGCGGATGGCCGCCGCCGCCGTCATCGTCGAGTACGAGGTGCTCGAACCGGTCACGGACCCCGAGAAGGCCTTCGAGGCCGAGCCGTTGCACCCCGACGGCAACCTGATCCGGCACATCCCGCTGCGCCACGGCGACCCCGCCGCCGCGGGCGAACTCGTCGTCGAGGGCCTGTACCGCATCGGCCGCCAGGACCCGGCGCCGATCGGCGCGGAGGCGGGCCTCGCGGTGCCGCGCCCGGACGGGGGAGTGGAGCTGTACATCGCCTCCACCGACCCGCACGCCGACCGCGACCGCGCCGCCGCCTGCTACGGCATCCCGCCCGAGCGCGTGAAGGTCGTCGTCACCGGTGTGCCCGGCGCCACCGCCGACCGCGAGGACGCCAGTTTCCAACTGCCCCTGGGGCTGCTCGCCCTGCGCACCGGATGCCCGGTCAAGGTGACGGCGACCCGCGAGGAGTCCTTCCTCGGCCACGCCCACCGCCACCCCACGCTCCTGCGCTACCGCCACCACGCGGACGCCGAGGGCCGCCTCGTCAAGGTCGAGGCGCAGATCCTGCTCGACGCGGGCGCCTACGCGGACACCTCGTCGGAGGCCCTGGCCGCGGCCGTCTCCTTCGCCTGCGGCCCCTACGTCGTGCCGAACGCCTTCATCGAGGGCTGGGCGGTGCGGACGAACAACCCGCCGTCGGGACACGTGCGCGGCGAGGGCGCCATGCAGGTGTGCGCCGCGTACGAGGCCCAGATGGACAAGATCGCCAAGAAGCTGGGGATCGACCCGGCCGAGCTGCGGCTGCGCAACGCCATGGCCACCGGCGACATCCTGCCCACCGGCCAGACGGTGACCTGCCCCGCCCCCGTCGCCGAACTCCTCGCCGCGGTCAGGGACGCCCCCCTGCCCGACCTGCCCAAGGACACCCCCGAGGACGAGTGGCTGCTGCCCGGCGGCCCCGAGGGCGCGGGCGAACCGGCCGCCGTCCGGCGGGGCGTCGGCTACGGCCTCGGCATGGTCCAGCTCCTCGGCGCCGAGGGCACCGACGAGGTCTCCACCGCCACGGTGAAGGTCCACGACGGTGTGGCGACCGTGATCTGCGCGGCCGTCGAGACCGGCCAGGGGTTCACCACGCTCGCCCGGCAGATCGTCCAGGAGACGCTGGGCATCGACGACGTCCGCGTCGCCCCCGTGGACACCGACCAGCCGCCCGCGGGCCCGAGCTGCCGCGGCCGTCACACATGGGTGTCGGGCGGCGCCGTGGAGCGCGCGGCGAAGATGGTCCGCACCCAGCTCCTCCAGCCGCTCGCCCACAAGTTCGGGATGTCCACCGAGCTGCTCCAGATCAACGACGGCAAGATCACCTCGTACGACGGCGTGCTGTCCACGACGGTCACGGAGGCCCTTGAGGGCAAGGAGCTCTGGGCCACGGCCCAGTGCCGCCCGCATCCGACCGAGCCGCTCGACGAGTCGGGGCAGGGCGACGCCTTCGTCGGCATGGCGTTCTGCGCGATCCGCGCGGTCGTCGACGTCGACATCGAGATGGGGTCGGTACGGGTCGTGGAGCTCGCCGTCGCCCAGGACGTCGGCCGCATCCTCAACCCCGCCCAGCTCAGGACCCGGATCGAGGCGGGCGTCACGCAGGGCGTCGGCGCGGCGCTCACGGAGAACCTCCGCACTCCGCGCGGCATCGTCCGCCACCCCGACCTGACCGGTTACGCCCTGCCCACCGCCCTGGACACCCCCGACATCCGCATCGTGAAGCTGGTGGAGGAGCGGGACGTCGTCGCCCCCTTCGGCGCGAAGGCGGCCAGCGCGGTCCCGGTGGTGACGTCCCCCGCGGCCATCGCCTCGGCGGTCCGCGCCGCGACGGGCCGCCCGGTCAACCGCCTCCCGATCCGGCCGCAGGCGGCCGTCGCCCAATAACCGCGGGCCCGCGGGCGCCGGCCGGTGGCACCATGGGCCCCATGGCTCCCATGACCCCCTCCGACCCCACCTCGGCGCCCGCACCGGACCTCGGCGGTGTCGTCGTCATCACCGGCATCATGGCTTCCGGCAAGTCCACGGTGGCGCAGGCGCTCGCCGAGCGGCTCCCGAAGGCCGCGCACGTGCGGGGCGACGTCTACCGGCGGATGATCGTCTCCGGCGGCCTGGAGTACGAGCCGGGCGCGGGAGCCGAGGCCGAGGCTCAACTCCGCCTCCGCTACCGCCTCTCGGCGTCGACGGCCGACGCGTACGCGGACGCCGGTTTCACGGCCGTCGTCCAGGACGTCATCCTCGGCGAGGAGCTGAAGACGTACACGGACCTGGTCCGCACCCGCCCCCTGTACGTCGTCGTGCTCGCCCCGCGCCCCGACGTGGTCGCCGCCCGCGAGGCGGGCCGCGGCAAGACGGGCTACGGCGCGTGGACGGTCGAGGACCTCGACACCGGCATGCGCGACACCACGCCCCGGATCGGCCTGTGGCTGGACAGCTCGGAGATGTCGGTGGAGGAGACGGTCGACGCGGTCCTCGCGGGGCGGGAAGCAGCCCGGGTGAGCTGACCGGGTGAGCAGCCCGGGTGAGCTGATCCCGCCCCTTTCGGAGGCCGTGGCGGGAATCGAACCCGCGTTACTGGATTTGCAGTCCAGCCCCTCAGCCACTCGGGCACACGGCCATGTCGTCGACATCCACCCTCCGTCGACCTGACTCCATGAACGTAGCGGCGTCCGGACGGGGCGCTCAAGGAATCACCGCGCGCCGCAACGGGACTGCCATACGCCGTTCACGAAGAACGGTCGCCCCGCGCGCCACCAAGTAGGCCAGAGATTGACCTACTTGGCTCCTAACGTGCTGCTTGTCCGAAGGAGCAGCACCAACGGAAGGCGGCCCACCATGTCCGACACCGCGAACCTCGACCAGCCGACGACCACCGGCGAGCGTGCCGACCTGCTGGAAGCACTGGCTCATCACCGGACCATGCTGCGCCGCACGGCCCGCGACCTCACCGACGAGCAGGCCGGTCTGCGCACCACCGCGAGCGAACTGTGCGTGGGCGGCATCATCAAGCACGTCACCTCGGTCGAGCGGGCGTGGACCGCTTTCATCCGGGACGGTCTGTCGGCTCTGCCCTCGTTCACCGACATGACCGACGAGGACTGGGCCCAGCGGGCCGAGGAGTTCCGCATGCAGCCCGGCGAGACGCTCGCGGGCGTCCTCGACGCGTACGAGGCGGTCGCCGCCCGCACGGAGGAGGTGGTGAGCGGCCTGCCCCACCTGGACGTGTCCCACCCCCTCCCGGAGGCCCCCTGGTGGGAGCCCGGCGGCTCGTGGACGGCGCGCCGGACCCTGCTGCACATCATCGGCGAGACCGCGCAGCACGCGGGGCACGCCGACATCATCCGCGAGGCCATGGACGGGGCCCGCACCATGGGCTGAGCTATGCCCCTCGGGGCGCGTCGAGCTCCGCCCAGATCGTCTTGCAGGGGGTGAGGGGGAGCGGGCCGAGGTCCGCGCCCCAGCGGTCGGCGAGCGCCTCGACGAGCAGCAGGCCCCTGCCGGACTCCGCGTCGGGGGTGGGCCGCCGGGGGTGCAGCGGGGGGCTCCGGTCGGCGCGGGCGTCCGTCACCTCGATACGGAGCGTGTTCTTCGCGTCGACCGCGAGCACCAGCCGGAAGCTTCTGTCGGGTACGTGGCCGTGCTGGACGGCGTTGTTCGCCAGCTCGGCGACGACGAGCTCGGCGTCCTCGCTCGTCCGTTCCCAACTGCGCAGTTGTTCCCTCGCGAGGAGCCGGGCCAGCCTCGCGCCTCTTCGCGTCGCGGAGAGGAGGACCGTGAACTGGCGGGCGGGGGCCAGGGTTTGAGCCCGGGTGGTTTCTTGGTTCACGTCACTCAGAGTGGCCTTCCGTGCGTACGGTGGACAGCGGTGCGTGGTGCGCGTACCGCGTTTGTCCGCCGCTTGTCCCGACCTGTCCGCGCTGTACCGGTAGCGGTTCGGGTACGTGAGCGCGTTGGACCGGGACGGGACGGTGGAGGTGGCGCGTGGAGGGCAACGACGGCGTGGACGAGCCCGGGTGGGACGTCGACCCCGAGGACGAGATCAGCTCGGCCGTGGAGATGGTCGGCCAGCAGCTCAGACTGCGGAGGGAAGTGGCGGGCCTCCGCGTCGCGGAGTTCGCGGAACTGATCGGCTACGGGGAGGACCTGGTCCGGAAGATCGAGCGGGGGGCGCGGATTCCCCGGCCGGAGTATCTGGACAAGGTGGATGAGGTGGTGGGGGCGGGGGGTTTCGTCTCGGCGCTGAAGAAACCTATGCGGGAGGCGCGGTACCCGAAGCGGGTGCGGGAACTGGCGAAGCTGGAGGAGCGGGCGGTGGAGCTGGGGATGTACAGCAACCACAACATCCACGGCTTGTTGCAGACCGAGGAGTACGCGCGAGCGCTGTTCAGGACGAGGCGCCCCGCCTATTCGGACCAAGCCTTGGAGCGCCTGGTTGCAGCTCGTATGGCGCGACGGTCGGTCTTCGAGTGCTCGCCCGTCCCGGAGTTCAGCTTTGTCCAGGAAGAGGTGACACTGCGGCGGCCGATCGGAGGGACAATGGTCCTGCGCCGCCAACTCGAACGGCTGTTGGAGGTGACCGAATTACGTAACGTCGAGGTGCAAGTGATGCCGACGTCAAGCGGTGAACACCCCGGTACGGGCGGTCGAATCCAGGTGCTGAAGTTCGGGGACGGCACAGCGATGGGACGAACTGACGACGAGTTCGGTGGCCGCCCTGTCTCCGACCCGAGGCAGCTCCGTATCCTCGAACTGCGCTATGGCATCATCCGGGCCCAGGCCCTTGCGCCACGAGAGTCGCGGGCTTTCATTGAGCAACTGCTGGGAGAGACATGATCCGGAATGCCTCGGCCGGTAACAACACTGGGCTGAACTGGTTCAAAAGCAGCTACAGCGACAGCAGTAACGGCGAGGACTGCCTAGAGGTCGCCCACGGCTGGCAAAAGAGTAGCCACAGTGACAGCAACGAGTCCGGGGACTGCGTAGAGATAGCCGCCACCCCCCGGACCATCCACGTCCGGGACTCCAAGGCCGCCGATGGGCCCTGCGTCACCCTCACACCCACCGCCTGGTCCGACTTCCTCACGTACGCCTCTCGCGGCTGAGGAGCCTGGGGCCGACCTAGGACCAAAGGACCCCCGAGGTCCCCGCCCCGGACAGGGGTGAACGGCATGGACGCCACTTACGCTGGCGTCCATGACCGACACCGCCCCCGGCACCCCCGTCACCGCCGAACCCGAGGCCCCGCCGAGCCCGGAAGACACCGGTGTCCTGCGCAAGCCCTACCGCGCGCTGAGCATCGGCATCGTCTCCGTCGCCCTCCTCATCGCCTTCGAGGCGACCGCCGTGGGGACGGCGATGCCGGTGGCGGCGCGGGAGCTGGACGGGGTCTCGCTGTACGCCTTCGCGTTCTCCGGGTACTTCACCACCAGCCTCTTCGGCATGGTGTTCAGCGGGCAGTGGGCCGACCGGAGCGGGCCGCTGGGGCCGCTCGCCGCCGGGATCTCGATGTTCGCGGCGGGGCTGCTGCTGAGCGGGACCGCGGGGACGATGTGGCTGTTCATCGCGGGACGCGCCGTGCAGGGGCTCGGCGGCGGCCTCGTCATCGTCGCGCTGTACGTGGTCGTCAGCCGCGCCTACCCCGAGCGGCTGCGGCCGTCGATCATGGCGGCCTTCGCGGCGAGCTGGGTCGTGCCGTCCGTCGTCGGCCCGCTCATCGCGGGGACCGTCACGGAACACCTCGGGTGGCGGTGGGTCTTCGTCGGCATCCCCGTCCTCGTCGTCGCGCCGCTCGCCCTCGCGCTGCCCGCGATCCGGCGGACGGCCGCCGGACCCCTCGATCCCGAGGCGCCCGTGGTCCCCTTCGACCGGCGCCGCATCCGCCTCGCGCTCGGCATCTCGCTGGGGGCGGCACTCCTCCAGTACGCGGCCCAGGACCTGCGATGGGTCTCGGTGCTGCCCGCCGTGGCGGGGGCGGTCGTCCTCGTGCCCGCCGTGCTCGGACTGCTGCCGCGCGGCACGTACCGGGCGGCCCGCGGGCTGCCCTCCGTGGTGCTGCTGCGCGGCGTCGCCGCAGGGTCGTTCATCGCCGCCGAGTCCTTCGTCCCGCTGATGCTCGTCACGCAGCGCGGTCTGAGCCCGACCCTGGCCGGGCTCTCGCTCGCCGTGGGCGGGGCGACCTGGGCGCTCGGTTCCTACGTACAGTCGCGGCCCCGCGTCGAGCCCTACCGCGCGCGGCTCATGGTCGCCGGGATGCTCCTGGTGGCCGCGTCCATCCTCGCCGCGCCCACCGTCCTCATCGACGGTGTGCCGGTGTGGGTGGTCGCCGTCGCCTGGGCCTTCGGCTGCTTCGGCATGGGCATGGTCATCGCCTCCACCAGCGTGCTGCTGCTCAAGCTCTCGCCCCCGAAGGACGCGGGCGCGAACTCGGCGGCCCTCCAGATCTCCGACGGCCTCTCGAACGTGCTGCTGCTCGCCGTCGGCGGCGCGGCCTTCGCCGCCCTCGGCGGCGGCACGGTCGGCGCGGGCCACGGGGCGGACGGGGTCACGGGCTCGCACCCGGCCGCGTTCGTGGCGGTGTTCCTGCCCATGGCGGCGGTCGCCCTGGTCGGAGCCTGGGTCGGCACACGGCTGCGCGAGCGGACACCGGGGGGTACGGGGCAGGGGCCGCGGACACCCTGAGAGACCTCGTGTGACGCTCCGGCACGGCGGCCCCGAGGCGCGGTGTGACCCCTGTCGCACCCTGGCCGAAGGGCGTCGCCGGGGCGGCGGGGCGCCGACTCCGCACCGGTAGGGTGGCCCGGTTGTCGTACGTACCCGAGAAGTCAAAACCCGGAGACCGTGACTACCACCAGCGCCGCCGCCAACTCCTCCCACCACCTCTCGCCCGCCTTCCCCGGCCGCGCCCCCTGGGGCACCGCCAACAAGCTGCGCGCCTGGCAGCAGGGGGCGATGGAGCGGTACCTCCAGGAGCAGCCGCGAGACTTCCTCGCCGTCGCCACCCCCGGCGCCGGCAAGACGACGTTCGCGCTCACCCTCGCGTCCTGGCTGCTGCACCACCACGTCGTGCAGCAGGTCACCGTGGTCGCGCCCACCGAGCACCTGAAGAAGCAGTGGGCGGAGGCCGCCGCCCGCATCGGCATCAAACTGGACCCGGAGTACAGCGCGGGCCCGCTCAGCAAGGAGTACCACGGCGTCGCCGTCACGTACGCCGGTGTCGGCGTGCGGCCGATGCTGCACCGCAACCGCTCCGAGCAGCGCAAGACGCTGGTCATTCTCGATGAGATTCACCACGCCGGTGACTCGAAGTCCTGGGGCGAGGCGTGCCTGGAGGCGTTCGAGCCGGCGACGCGGCGCCTGGCGCTGACCGGTACGCCGTTCCGGTCTGACACCAACCCGATCCCCTTCGTCACGTACGAGGAGGGGAACGACGGCATCCGGCGCTCGTCGGCCGACTACACCTACGGCTACGGAAGCGCCCTCGGCGACGGCGTCGTGCGGCCCGTCATCTTCCTCTCCTACTCCGGCAACATGCGGTGGCGCACCAAGGCCGGTGACGAGATCGCCGCGCGGCTCGGCGAGCCCATGACCAAGGACGCCGTCAGCCAGGCATGGCGCACGGCGCTCGACCCGCGCGGCGACTGGATGCCGAACGTCCTCAAGGCCGCCGACAAGCGGCTCACCGAGGTCAGGAAGGCCATCCCCGACGCGGGCGGCCTCGTCATCGCCTCCGACCAGGACTCCGCGCGCGCCTACGCCAAGCTGATCCGGGAGATCACGGGGACGAAGGCGACCGTCGTCCTGTCCGACGACGCGGGCGCCTCGAAGCGCATCGACGACTTCAGCGAGGGCACCGACCGGTGGATGGTCGCCGTCCGCATGGTGTCCGAGGGCGTCGACGTGCCGCGCCTCGCCGTCGGTGTGTACGCCACCACCATCTCCACGCCGCTCTTCTTCGCGCAGGCCGTCGGCCGTTTCGTGCGGTCCAGGCGGCGCGGCGAGACCGCCTCCGTCTTCCTGCCGACCGTCCCCGACCTGCTCACCTTCGCCAACGAGATGGAGGTCGAGCGCGACCACGCGCTCGACAAGCCGAAGAAGGAGGGGGAGGAGGACCCCTACGCCGAGTCCGAGAAGGAGATGGACGAGGCGAACAAGCAGGAGGACGAGGACACCGGCGAGCAGGAGCAGTTCTCCTTCGAGGCCCTTGAGTCCGAGGCCGTCTTCGACCGGGTCCTCTTCGACGGCGCCGAGTTCGGCATGCAGGCGCACCCCGGCAGCGAGGAGGAGCAGGACTACCTGGGCATCCCCGGGCTCCTCGAACCCGACCAGGTGCAGATGCTGCTCCAGAAGCGGCAGGCCCGGCAGATCGCGCACAGCAGGAAGAAGCCGGACGAAGAGGCCGACCTGCTGGAACTGCCCGCCGAGCGGCGGCCCGTGGTCTCGCACAAGGAGCTGCTCGGGCTGCGGAAGCAGCTGAACACGATGGTCGGCGCGTACGTCCACCAGAGCGGGAAGCCGCACGGCGTGATCCACACCGAGCTGCGGCGCACCTGCGGCGGGCCGCCGAGCGCGGAGGCCACGGCGGGGCAGCTCCGGCAGCGCATCGAGAAGGTGCAGGAGTGGGCCACGCGGATGCGGTGACGCGCGTGCCGGACGGGGCGGGGGTGTTTTTCCTGTGCCCCCCGCGTAACGGGGCAATGGTGGGCGCTAGGGGCGTACGCGTGCCCGGATTCTGGACGGAGTCTTCCGCTGAGCGGGACGGCCTCGCTAATGTCCCGGCTACGCACACGCCCCGTGGCAGCGCCGCCGCGGAGCGCAGCCGGAGTTCCGACCGGCGGCCTCTGACGCGCGTCGCCCACGGGACCGGCGGCGCAACCGCCGCGTAAAGAGGTCGCCGTCCCTCACTTAAGGAGTGGGCGTCGTGACCGCGGAGACTTCCCAGACGCTCGACAGAGGACTGCGCGTCCTCAAGCTGCTGGCCGACACCGACCATGGCCTCACGGTCACCGAGCTCTCCAACAAGCTCGGGGTGAACCGCACCGTGGTGTACCGCCTGCTCGCCACGCTCGAACAGCATGCCCTCGTCCGGCGTGACCTCGGCGGGCGGGCCCGCGTCGGGCTCGGCGTGCTGCGGCTCGGCCGCCAGGTGCACCCGCTGGTGCGCGAGGCCGCGCTGCCCGCGTTGCGCTCGCTCGCGGAGGACATAGGGGCGACGGCCCACCTGACCCTCGTCGACGGCACGGAGGCCCTCGCGGTCGCCGTGGTCGAGCCGACGTGGACGGACTACCACGTCGCCTACCGCACGGGGTTCCGGCACCCCCTCGACCGGGGCGCCGCCGGACGCGCCATCCTCGCCGCCCGGCAGAACCTGGTCACCGACCCCGGGTACGCGCTCACCCACGGCGAGCTCGAAGCGGGCGCGAGCGGGGCCGCGGCGCCGCTGGTCGGGGTGACGGGCATAGAGGGCAGCGTGGGCGTGGTGATGCTGGCGGACTCCGTGCCGGAGCGGGTGGGGCCGCGGGTGGTGGACGCGGCGCGGGAGGTCGCCGACGCGTTGCGCTGACCGCGCGGTCTGAGCGGTTCCTCTTGGCTCGGTCCCATCGCCGGCTGCGCCGTGCTCGTCCTCAAGCGCCGGACGGGCTTGGTTGTCGCCGGCTGCGCCTGGCTCGTCCTCAAGCGCCGGACGGGCTTGGTTGTCGCCGGCTGCGCCTGGCTCGTCCTCAAGCGCCGGACAGGCTTGATCTTCGCCGGACGGGCTTGATCTTCGGCGGGCGGGCTTGGACCTCGGCGGGCGGGCTTGGACTTCGGCGGGCGGGCTTGGACTTCGGCGGGCGGGCTCTCATGGGTGGTGGGCGGGCTCCGTGGGGGGTGGGGGTGACGCGTTAGATTGATTCCGTGCTGTTCTCCCTCTCTCGTCTCACGCGTCCCCAGGCTCTCGCCGTCTGCGCGTTGCCCGTGGTGGCCCTGCTCGCTGTGGCGGGGCTCGCGCCGCTGCCGTTCGCCGTGGCCCAGCCGGGCGGGACGGCGAACGTCCTGGGCAAGCACGAGGGGAAGCCGGTGCTCACCATCTCCGGGGTGCCCACCCGGAAGACCGAGGGGTCGCTGCGGATGACGACGATCGTGGCCACGGGCCCGCAGATGGACGTGCGGCTCGGTGACGTGATCGACGGATGGTTCCGCACGGACCGCGCGGTGATGCCGAAGGACTCGGTCTACCCGACCGGGGACAACGTGAAGGAAGTCGAGGAGCACAACCTCGGCGACATGCGGAAGTCGCAGGACGACGCCACGAAGGCGGCCCTCGCCCACCTCAGGGCGGACGGTGTGGAGAACACCGGCAAGGCGGAGGTCGAGGCCGACCTCGGCAAGATCGGCGGGCCCAGCGCGGGCCTGTTCCTGTCGCTCGGCATCATCGACAAGCTGGACGGCGACGGCAGCGGCGGCGACCTGACGGGCGGCCGCGACATCGCGGGCACCGGCACGATCACCGCCTCCGGCAAGGTCGGCCCGGTCGGCGGCGTGGCCCTGAAGACCCAGGCGGCCCGCCGCGACGGGGCCACGGTCTTCCTGGTCCCGAAGGACGAGTGCGCGGACGCGGAGGCCGAGAAGCCGAAGGGCCTGCGGCTCGTCCCCGTCACCACGCTGAAGGGGACGGTCGACGCACTGCGAGCCCTGAAGCAGGGCGGCGACGTCCCGAGCTGCTGACCAGCCGCAGGCCCGTCTCGACCATGGCCCAGCCCAGCCGCGTACGGAACCGGGGGCGCCGTGTCCGTAACGGCGCCGCTCGCCGCAGCTCGGCGGAGCGGGCGTGGTGCAGCAGCAGGTGTATGTCGGAGTGCATGGCGGGGTCCTCTCACTCGGTGGAGCGGGTCGGGAAGACGTGCGTGTGCAGCCGGACCTTGGCGGAGTCCGGCGTGTCCGGGTCCACCGCCAGCGGGCGGTAGCTCTCGATGAGGGCTTCCATCCTCTGGTTCAGCTCGGCGGTCAGCTCGGGCGTCAGCTGCAGGGTGTAGTCGCTCATGTCGGCGCTCTCGGTCCATTCCCTCGGCCAGTCCCGCATCGTGCCGAGCCAGGTGGACAGCTCCTGCGCGTGCAGTGTCGCGTGCTCGTGGAGGTAGAGGTCGGCGGCGCCGCGGACGGCGGGGTCGGGGTCGTGGTGCAGGGCCTCGTCGAAGTAGGTGCCCTGGTGGCTGGCGCGCCACCAGCGTTCCCGCCCTTTGCCGCGCTCGGGGTCGTCCTCGACGAAGCCGTGCGCGGCGAGCTGACGCAGGTGGTAGCTGGTGGCGCCGCTGGACTCGCCCAGGCGGTCGGCCAGTTGGGAAGCGGTGGCGGGCCCGTCCAGCCGCAGGGAGGCGAGCAGCCGCACCCGCAGGGGATGGGCGAGCCCGCGCAGGGAACGGGGGTTGAGCGTGTGGATCTTCCGGGGCGCGGGCTGTTCCGTCATGACCGTGAGCCTAGAGATGCAAAGACTCCGTTGCAACGGTTTCTTTGTAACTCATGGATGATCCTCGGACGCCTGCTCCACCAGCGGGATGATCCGCAGCGGGACGGGGTTCTCCATGACGATGGCCGTGGAGGCGCGGACGATGCCCTCGAAGCCCACGACCCGGTCGATCACGCGCTGGAGGTCGGCGTTGGACCGGGCCACGAGGCGGCAGAGCATGTCGCCGTGGCCGGTGATGGTGTGCAGTTCGAGGACCTCGGCGACCCCGGCCAGATGGGCGCGCACGTCCGCCCCCTGGCCCTGCTTGATCTCCAGCGTCGCGAAGGCCGTGACCGGGTAGCCGAGGGCCGCGGGGTCGACCTCGGGGCCGAAGCCCCGGATGACGCCGTTGGACTGGAGGCGGTCCATGCGCGCCTGCACCGTGCCGCGTGCGACGCCGAGCCTGCGCGAGGCCTCAAGGACCCCGATCCGGGGCTCACGCGCGAGGAGCACGATGAGCCTGCCGTCCAGATGATCGATCGCCATGGGGCCTCCGTGGTGGTCATCATGTACAGATAGCCCGGCCATCCTGGCCCCCCACTGGGCAATCTGACCACTGAAAACGCGAACTATTGCGCACCTTGTGGATCGGCGGGAGCCTCGGGCCATGACTGAGACCACCACCCACACCACCCCCATGACCGCGCGCGAGGCCGATCCCTTCCCGGTCAAGGGAATGGACGCGGTCGTCTTCGCCGTGGGCAACGCCAAGCAGGCCGCGCACTACTACTCCACCGCCTTCGGCATGAAGCTCGTGGCCTACTCCGGACCGGAGAACGGCAGCCGCGAGACCGCCAGCTACGTGCTCACGAACGGCGCCGCCCGCTTCGTCCTCACCTCCGTCATCAAGCCCTCCAGCGACTGGGGCCACTTCCTCGCCTCGCACGTGGCCGAGCACGGCGACGGCGTCGTCGACCTGGCGATCGAGGTGCCGGACGCGCGTGCCGCGTACGACTACGCCGTCGGGCACGGCGCGCGCGGCATCACCGAGCCCTACGAGGTGAAGGACGACAACGGCACGGTCGTCCTCGCCGCCATCGCCACGTACGGCAAGACCCGCCACACGCTGGTGCAGCGCACCGACTACGACGGCCCGTACCTGCCCGGCTTCGTCTCCGCCAAGCCGATCGTCGAGCCCCCGGCCAAGCGGACCTTCCAGGCGATCGACCACTGCGTCGGCAACGTCGAGCTCGGCAAGATGAACGAGTGGGTCGGCTTCTACAACAAGGTCATGGGCTTCACGAACATGAAGGAGTTCGTGGGCGACGACATCGCGACCGAGTACAGCGCGCTGATGTCGAAGGTGGTGGCCGACGGGACGCTGAAGGTGAAGTTCCCGATCAACGAGCCCGCCATCGCCAAGAAGAAGTCGCAGATCGACGAGTACCTGGAGTTCTACGGCGGTGCCGGCGTCCAGCACATCGCGCTCGCCACGAACGACATCGTGGAGTCCGTGCGCACGATGCGCGCGGCCGGCGTCCAGTTCCTCGACACCCCCGACTCGTACTACGACACGCTCGGCGAGTGGGCCGGTGAGACCCGCGTGCCCGTCGAGACCCTGCGCGAGCTGAAGATCCTCGTCGACCGCGACGAGGACGGCTACCTGCTGCAGATCTTCACCAAGCCCGTCCAGGACCGGCCGACCGTCTTCTTCGAGATGATCGAGCGGCACGGCTCCATGGGCTTCGGCAAGGGCAACTTCAAGGCCCTGTTCGAGGCGATCGAGCGGGAGCAGGAGCGGCGGGGCAACCTGTAGGCACCGCCGCACGTCCGGCGGACAGGCGCGGATTCCCCGCCCGTCCGCCGGGTCACCGGGTGCGCCACCGGTGGTCGGGCAGGAACAGCTCTTCGCCGTGCTCGACGACGAGGGCACCACGGTCTCCGAGCCGGCGCGCCGCACTCCAAGCCCCGTGGGGTCCGCCCGCCACCTGACACCGGCCCGGCGGCGAGGCCCCGCGTCAGGCGGAGTCGTCCGAGGCCGCCCGGCGCTTCGACGGCTCGGGCTTCGGCTTCGGCAGCGGGGCGGGCTTCTCACCGGGCGGGGCGTAGACCTGCTCGGGCCCGCCCTCCGCCGGCTCGCCGAGGCTCTTCAGGGCGCTCCTCGCGGCGGGCGCGGCCAGCGGCGAGAAGTAGGGGTTGATCAGCAGCGCCTCGCGGAGATGGCGGCGGGCCGCCCCGTCCTCGCCGAGCTCCCGCTCGATCTCGCCCCGGTGGTAGGCGAAGAGAGCGCTGCGCGGGCCCTTCTTGATCGCCTTGGTGACGTACTTCAGGCCCGCCTCGCTGTCCCCGGAGCGGTGCAGCGCCCAGCCGAGCGCGTCCGCCGTCTCCGGGTTGGGGTGCACCGCGTACTCCGCCGTGAGCCGCTGCACCGCGATCTCCGCGTCCCCGTGGTCCGCCTCGTAGAGGCCGAGGACGCGCTGGTCGTTGACGCCGCCCTTGCTCGTCTGCCGCACCCGCTCCCGCAGGTCGGCGTACTGCGCCCGCGCCGCGGGCCGCAGCTTCAGCGACTGGTACAGCTCACCCAGCTCCAGGGCGTACTCCGGCAGCGGCTGCCTGGCGAGCGCCGAGCGGTAGGCGCGCAGCGCCTGCGAGGTACGGCCGAGCGCCGCGAGCGCGCGCCCCTCGCCCGCGAGCGAGGGATGGTGGTCGGCGTCGGCGGCGAGCGCGGCCTTGTAGTACCGCAGGGCCACCCGCGGCTCGCCCCGCTCCCACGCCGTCTGCCCGAGGCGGTACGAGGCCGCCGCCCGCTCCGCCGGGGTGGCGGCGAGCGCCATGGCCGTGGAGAGGGCGGAGTTCGCGTCCTCGCGCCAGCCGCGGTCGCGGTAGAACCATCCGGCGCGTGCCTTGACGGCGGAGCGCGGACCCAGGGCCTTCAGCTTCTCCAGGGCCTTGTCGGCGGCCTTGACGTCCCCGAGGCCGCTGTGGGCGTCGATCAGCGCCGGATACACCGTCCACCGCTTCGGCGCCTGCCGCGCCGCCCGCTCGGCGAAGGTGCGCGCGGCACGGAAGTCGTGCCGGACGTTGGCGAGCGCGGCGAGGCCCGTCAGCGCCTCCGGATTGCGCTCGGGCATGGCCTGAAGCGAGGTCCGCAGCGCCTTCTCGGCCCGCGGGTAGTACCGGAAGTCGGCGGTCCGCTCACCCCGTGCCACATAGGCCGAGCCGAGCACCGCCCAGGAGTGCCCGTCACCGGGATGCGCCCGCAGATGCGCCTCGCGCTCCCGGATCAGCGCCGTCAGATCCGGCAGCGCGGCGGGCCTGCCCGCCCCGACGGCCGCCATCGCGCGCCCCGAGGGGCCGAGCGCGGGCCGGACCGGATCGTCGTCGCCGGACGAGGAGAGCACCAGGACGCCGCCGAGCACGAGGCTCCCCGCGACGGAGGCCGCGAGCACATGCTTCATCGAGAGCTTCATGACGTCACTGTGCGTCAATACGAAGAGCACATCCCGGCACGCGGATCGGCGTCGCACACGGGTTCACACCGATGGCCCCGGGTGCGAGGCTGTGATCATGAGCCGCAACCTCGTCGCACTCCTCCAGGAGGGCCTGCCCGCCGAGGCCGTCCTCACGGACCCGGACGTCACGTCCGCGTACTCCCACGACATGGCGAGCTTCTGCGAGGCGGGCGTCCCCGCCGCCGTGGTCCTGCCGCGCACCGTCGAACAGGTGCAGCACGTCATGCGCACCGCCACCGAGCTGCGCGTCCCCGTCGTGCCCCAGGGCGCCCGCACGGGCCTGTCCGGCGCCGCCAACGCCTCGGACGGGTGCATCGTGCTGTCCCTCGTCAAGATGGACCGCATCCTGGAGATCAGCCCCGTCGACCGGACCGCGGTGGTCGAGCCGGGCGTCGTCAACGCCACGCTCTCCCGCGCCGTCGCCGAGCACGGCCTGTACTACCCGCCGGACCCCTCCAGCTGGGAGACGTGCACCATCGGCGGGAACATCGGCACCGCGTCCGGCGGCCTGTGCTGCGTCAAGTACGGGGTCACGGCCGAGTACGTCCTCGGGCTCGACGTCGTCCTCGCCGACGGACGCCTCATGAGCACCGGACGGCGCACCGCCAAGGGCGTCGCCGGCTACGACCTCACGCGCCTCTTCGTCGGCTCCGAGGGCAGCCTCGGCATCGTCGTCCGCGCCGTCCTCGCCCTGAAGCCGCAGCCGCCGCAACAGCTGGTCCTCGCCGCCGAGTTCGGCTCGACCAAGGCGGCCTGCGACGCCATCTGCAAGATCATGGAGGGCGGCCACGTGCCCTCCCTGCTCGAACTGATGGACCGTACGACCGTCAAGGCCGTGAACGCCCTGGCCCACATGGGCCTGCCCGAGACCACCGAGGCGCTCCTGCTCGCCGCCTTCGACACCCCCGACCCCGCGGCCGACCTCGCCGCCGTCGGCGCGCTCTGCGAGGCCGCGGGCGCCACCCAGGTGGTCCCCGCGGAGGACGCCGCCGAGTCGGAACTGCTTCTCCAGGCGCGGCGGCTGTCGCTCACGGCGCTCGAAGCCGTCAAGGGCACCACGATGATCGACGACGTGTGCGTGCCGCGCTCGAAGCTCGCCGAGATGCTCGACGGGGTCGAACGCATCGGCGAGAAGTACGGCCTGACCATCGGCGTCTGCGCACACGCGGGCGACGGAAACACCCACCCCACCGTCTGCTTCGACGCCGCCGACCCCGACGAGGGCAGGCGCGCCCGCGAGTCCTTCGACGAGATCATGGCCCTCGGCCTGGAACTCGGCGGCACGATCACCGGTGAGCACGGCGTCGGAGTGCTGAAGAAGGAGTGGCTGGCGCGCGAGATCGGCCCGGTGGGAGTGGAGATGCAGCGCGCCGTCAAGGCGGCCTTCGACCCCCACTCGCTCCTCAACCCCGGCAAGCTCTTCTGAGGAAGGCGCCCGCCGCCCCCGTGGCGGCGGGGCCCGCTCACCCGTCCGTGGACCCGTCCCAGGGCCACTGCTCCCGCGGCCACAGCTCCTCCGCGCGGCCCGAAGTGGGAGCGAGCAGCTCGGCGAGGCCGCCGTCGATGCCGAGCCGCTCGCCCTCAGAGCCCGGGGGGACCACCCGCAGGGTGCGCTCCAGCCAGGCGGAGACGGCGGCCGCCGGGGCCTCCAGGAGGGCGTCGCCGTCCGGCGAGGTCAGCGCCATCATGACGACACCGCGCCCGTCCGCCTTCGCCGGCCAGACCCGCACGTCACCCTGGCCGCTCGCCCTGAACACGCCCTCCACGAGCAGTTCACGGGCGAACGTCCAGTGCACCGGGCGCTCGGAGCCGATGTGGAAGGCGATGTGGACGGCGCAGGGGTCGTCGGTGCGGTAGGTCAGCCGGGCGGGTACGGGCACGGCCCGCTCCGGCGAGACGACCAGTTTGAGTTCGAGTTCGCGTTCCACCACGGAGTGCATGTCGGTGCGCTTCCTTTCCTGGTACGGGGTCCTGGAGCGGACCCGTACGAGTGGAGAGCGCCGGATCGCCGAAGCGTTACGCGAGTACGCGGATTTTTCTCCGGACGGGCGTGGAGAGGTGGCGGCGCGGGGGTGCGGGGCCCGTGGGGGCCGTGTGGGGAGCGTGCCCGGAAAGTGGTCCGTAGGACCGGAGCCGCCCGTGGGGATACGGAGGTCTGATAGATGTGGACCTCTCAACAGACCCCCGAGCAGATACGGGACGACGGACATGAGCGCCCCTACTCCGGCCCCAGGCGACGACAGGCCCCGCGAAGGCTACTACCCCGACCCGTCCATTCCCGGCTATGTCCGGTACTGGAACGGTGCCGCCTGGGTGCCCGGTACGAGCCGTCCCGCGCCGTCCGACGGCGAACCCCTGCCGGTCCCGCCCGGCGCGACGGCCACGGTGGCGCCCCCCGTCGAGGAGACGGGCCCGCACTTCTTCGACGAGGAGCCCGCGGCGGCCCCCGCCGAACGGCCCGCGGGACAGGACCCCGAGGCCGTCCGGCACGGCGCGCGGCCCGAGCCCGCGTCCGCCTGGCAGGCCGACGCCACCCGGCAGGACGGCCTCGGCACCGAGCAGGAGCGCCGCGTCGCGTGGGGCGCGCAGGGGCAGCCCGACCCGCGCGTGCCGAGCGGGACCGCGCCGCGCGCCGAGACGCCGAAGATCCCGGAGCCCGCCGGGCAGCCGGGGCCCCGCGAGGACGAGAGCGCTCCGGGGGCCGGCGCCGAGCCGGGCGAGGCCGCGAAGCCGCCCACCGGCGAGGGCACAGTGACGTTCCGCCGCCCGTCGGGAACGGCACGGCCGGCCGCCGGGGCCACGCCCGCCCCCGCGCCGGGCGCCGAGGGCACCATGGCGATCCGCGCCGTCCGCGACGGCTCGGGACAGCGGGGCGCGCAGCCGTCGCCGCCACGGCCGGCGCCGCCGCAGCAGCAGGCCGCGCAACCGGCTCCCGTCGCCCCGCAGACCTCCGTACCGCCCCAGGCGGCGGCCCCGCAGCCGGCCCCCGTCGCCCCGCAGCCGCACGTACCCCAGCAGGGCGGCGCCCCGGCGCCCGTCACCTCCGGGCCCGGCGGCGGCTCGGCCTCCTGGGCGCAGCAGGTGCACCAGCTCGCCGGTTCGGGAGCTGCCGCGCCGGGCGAGGCACAGCCGGTCCTGCCGTGGAAGCCGGTGACCGAGGACCCGTTCCTCGCGGCGGCGCGGGCCCAGGCCGCGGCCAGGCCCGCCGGGCTCGGCAGGCGCTTCGCGGCGCGGCTCATCGACACCGCCGTCCTCGCCGCGGTCACCGGAGCGGCGGCGCTGCCGCTCGGCGCCGACGCGGCGGACCACATCGACGGCAAGATCGACGCGGCGAAGCTGTCGGGGGAGAAGACCACGGTCTGGCTGCTCGACGGCACCACCGCGGGCCACCTCGGCATCGTCCTCGCCGTACTGCTGCTCTTCGGCGTCGTGTACGAGGCGCTGCCCACCGCCAAGTGGGGCCGCACCCTGGGCAAGAAGGTGTGCGGGATCGAGGTGCGGGACATCGAGGAGCACGAGGCGCCGGCCTTCCGGGCGGCGCTGCGGCGCTGGCTGGTGTACAGCGTGCCGGGCGTCCTGGTCATCGGCGTCGTGGGTGTCCTGTGGTGCCTGTTCGACCGCCCGTGGCGGCAGTGCTGGCACGACAAGGCGGCAGGAACGTTCGTGGCGGGCTGACCCGGGAGGCGGCGGCCACGGCCCCGCGCCGTCCGTGCGTGGACGGGGTACGCCGATCGCGGCCGGGCCGTACGCGGAACGTCGGGTAACCCGGTCAGCCGCTCGCCGGATGCGGAGCGGGAGCCGAAGCGGTCGACTCGGGCCATGAGCACCGAACCGCCGCGCTACCCGCCACCGGGCGACGACAGCGACCCGTTCAGGAAACAGCCGCCGCGCCAACCCCCGCCCGGCGGCGGCTCCCCGTACGACACCCCGCCACCCTCCGGCGGCGGCTCCCCGTACGACACGCCGCCACCGGGCGGCGGCGCGCCTTACGGGGGTACGCCTCCGGGGCCGGGGGACGGTGGGCCCTACGGTGGAGGGCCGGGAGGCTACGGCGGCCAGGACCCCCTCGCCGGGATGCCGCCCCTGGCCGACAGCGGAAAGCGTGTGCTCGCCCGCATCATCGACATGATCCTGGTGGGCATCGTCGTGGGCCTGCTGTCCTGGGCGTTCGGCACGTCCGAGTACGACATCGACCCGGACGAGGTGAACACGGGCCGCTCGTTCGGCCAGTCGCTGCTGGCCGCCGTGCTCTACATCGCCTACGACACCTACATGATCTCCAGGACCGGGCAGACGCTCGGCAAGAAGTGGCTCGGGATGCGCGTCGCGAACCTCAACGACGGCGCCACGCCGAGCATGCAGACGACGCTGGCCAGGTCAGCGGTGCTCTGGCTGCCGTTCGCCTTCTGCTGCGCCTGCGTCTGGACGGCGATCTGCGGCGGCTGGAGCTTCTTCGACAAGCCCTACAAGCAGGGCCTGCACGACAAGGCGGCGAAGACGGTGGTGGTCAGTACGTAGCTCCGCTCATGCGGTGGCGCCCTTCGTCGGCGGGCTCGTGGACTACGGGCCCGCCGGTTCGCGCACGGACTCGGCGAGCACGGCACGCTGCGCGGGCGTGCGCCGCTCGGCGGGCGACGCCGCGGGCACGGCGCGCACGGCGGGCACCGCGGGCCGGGGCTGCGGGACCGTCATCGCCACCAGCAGGCCGAGGCCGAGCGCGGCCACGGCTATCACCGCGACACCGGGGCCCGATTCGGTCCGGGAGAGCAGCAGCATGGCGAGGGTGGAGAAGACGACGGTCAGCGAACCGTAGGCGATCTGTGCGGTGGTCGGACGTGGCATGGGACGAGGCATGACGTGATCCGTCCTCGGCAGGGTTCCCCCCAGGTTTGTGACCATGGGGGGAAGGTGGGTGTGGGTACGGCTGTGTATGAATCAAAGGGGGCTCAACGGTGGCGACTTGGGATGTGCCGCCGCGCGCGGTAACGCACCGTCGATTGACTCTATGACGCTCCATGCCCGACGGGAACGGGCGGTAAGCGTGACCTAACCCACGGTGCCGGAGCATGGGGGGCGCACGGGTTCATGGCGTCCACCAGGTGGACGGGCCGACGCGCCCGTCGACCTCGCGCGTAAGGGGCGTGTCCTGTCCGGATACCGGATGCGCGGGCCTGCATAGTGCACTTGGCCTGTTCAAGTCAAGGTCTGTCTTTTCTCCCGTACTTCCGGTCGAATGTCGTCACTTGTGACGCGTACATCGCGCGCGGACCTCCTCCGACCGGGATTTCGGTCCGCCAATCGCGCGGGCGCGTGGGGAGGAACCAGATCAAGTGACAACGAGAACACGGACGTTCAGAGCCACGGCGGTGGCTGTGGCGGTGGCCGCTGCCGCCGCCACCTACTCGGCGAGCACGGCCACCGCTGCGCCGGGGGACGGGAGCCCCTCCGGCGCGCCCGCCGTCGACCGCCGCGATCCGGCGGACGCGAAGGCGCACGTCGACCACGACCTCGACGGCCCGTTCAGCAAGCAGCAGGCCCAGCAGCGCAAGGCGGCCCTCCAGCAGGTCGTCGCGGGCGACGCCAAGGTGCAGAAGAAGGGCGCCTCGAAGGTCGTCAAGCTCGACGACAAGAAGTACGTCGAGCTGGGCCGCGAGAAGACCGACAAGATCTTCACGATCCTCGTCGAGTTCGGGGACAAGGTCGACGACACGACCATGTATGACCCGGACGGCCCCGAGGGCCCGCAGGCGCCGGTCAAGAAGTACGGCGGCAAGCCCGGTCCGCTGCACAACACGATAGCCAAGCCGGACCCGAAGAAGGACAACAGCACGGCCTGGCAGAAGGACTACAACCGGAAGCACTTCCAGGACCTGTACTTCGGTGAGGGCAAGGACAGCAAGGGCAAGCAGAAGCACTCGCTGAAGACCTACTACGAGAAGACCTCCTCCGGCCGCTACTCGGTCGACGGCGAGGTCTCCGACTGGGTCAAGGTCGACTACAACGAGGCCCGCTACGGCTCGAACTACTGCGGCGACACCAACTGCGCGAACGTCTGGGACGCGGTCAAGGACGGCGTGACCGCCTGGGCCAAGGACCAGAAGGCCCGGGGCCGTACGGACGCGCAGATCAAGGCGGACCTGGCCAAGTACGACCTCTGGGACCGCTACGACTTCGACAACGACGGCGACTTCAACGAGCCCGACGGCTACATCGACCACTTCCAGATCGTCCACGCGGGCGAGGACGAGTCGGCCGGCGGCGGCGCCGAGGGCGAGAACGCCCTGTGGGCGCACCGCTGGTACGCCTACGGCAACGACGCGGGCAAGACCGGCCCCGGCAACAACAAGGCCGGCGGCACGCAGATCGCCGACACCGGCATCTGGGTCGGCGACTACACGATGCAGCCGGAGAACGGCGGCCTCGGCGTCTTCGCCCACGAGTACGGCCACGACCTCGGCCTGCCCGACCTGTACGACACCTCGGGCAAGGGCGAGAACTCGGTCGGCTTCTGGTCGCTGATGTCGGCCGGCTCCTGGCTCGGCACCGGCAAGAACGCCATCGGTGACATGCCGGGCGACATGACCGCCTGGGACAAGTTCCAGCTGGGCTGGCTCGACTACGCCAAGGCGAAGGCCGCGACGGAGTCCGAGCACAAGCTGGGCGTCTCCGAGTACAACACCCGGCACCGCCAGGCGCTCGTCGTCGACCTGCCGAAGAAGTCCGTCAAGACCACCGTCGTGAAGCCCGCCGAGGGCTCGAAGCAGTGGTGGAGCGACCAGGGCGACGACCTCAAGAACACCCTGACCCGCTCCGTCGACCTCACCGGCAAGGCCAAGGCCGAGCTGTCGCTGAGCGGCTGGTGGGACATCGAGGCCAACTACGACTACCTCTACACCGAGGTCTCGACGGACAACGGCGCCAACTGGACGCCGGTGGACGGCACCGCCGACGGCAAGCCGATCACCCGCGACGCCGGCGACAAGCCCGCGCTGACCGGTGTCTCCGGCGCGTACAAGAAGCTGGTCTTCCCGCTCGACGCCTACGCGGGCAAGAAGATCGACATCCGCTTCCGCTACTCCACGGACGGCGGCGCGGGCGGCAAGGGCTTCGCGGCCGACGCCCTCGCGGTCACCGCGGACGGCACGAAGCTCTTCGAGGACGGCGCCGAGGGCGACGACAACGGCTGGACGGCGAAGGGCTTCTCGCGCATCGGCGAGTCCTTCACCAAGAAGTACGACCAGTACTACCTGGCCGAGAACCGCCAGTACGTGTCGTACGACAAGACCCTTGAGGTCGGCCCGTACAACTTCGGCTTCTCGCAGACCCGTCCGGACTGGGTCGAGCACTACCCGTACCAGACCGGCCTGATGATCTGGCAGTGGGACACCTCGCAGAAGGACAACAACACCAGCGCCCACCCGGGCCAGGGTCTGATCCTTCCGGTGGACGCCCACGCCAAGCCGATGAAGTGGAAGGACGGCACGCTCCTCCGCAACAAGATCCAGCCGTACGACGCGCCGTTCAGCAAGTACAGCACCGACTCGTTCACGCTCCACAACGCGGACGTGCCGCTGAAGCTCCTGAAGCGCAAGGGCGTCTCGGTCTTCGACGACCACAAGGGCACCTACTGGTACAAGGAGAACCCCACCGGAAGTGTCAAGGTCACTGACACCAACACGCAGATCAAGATCCTTGAGCAGCCGAAGGACGGCTCGACGATCACGGTCCAGGTGGGCCCCTCCACGAAGTAATTAGAGTTTCCGCAGGTCAAGCCATGATCGGCCGTCGCCCTCTAGCGGGCGGCGGCCGATCGTGTTTAGGTGCGTCGTGTGGTTCTCTTATTGACAGGGGTGTGACCGAGGATGTCCGCAGGAGGTTTCTGCAAGCTGCCGAACGGCAGCGTGGTGGTGGCGCTGACCCTGCCGGGCCCGGCCCCGCGCGGCGGCACGGTCCGGGTGATCGTCCACGCCGCCAACCGCGCGAGGGCCCTGACCCGGGTCCGCAACCTCGGCCTGCGGGCGGTCTACCTCCGGGGCAACGCGGCGCCCCCGACCCCCGACGAGGTCACGGCGGTCCTGCACCACCCGGACGGCCTCATATGGCGCACGGCCCCGGACGACGTTCGGGAGCTGTGGCACCCGGTGCGGGCGCTGAAGAGACAGCAGGGCCTGGGCAGCCCGACGGGGGTATGAAATCAGCCCCTCCGGCGTTTGAGGAGCGGGGTCCGGGGCGGAGCCCCGAGGCGGTCAGACGACCGGCTTCCCGGTCAGCTCGACCCCGGCGGCGCGCAGCTCGGCAAGGGCCGCTTCCGTGGTCGCCGGGGTGACCCCCGCGGTCAGGTCAAGGAGGACGGTCGTCGTGAACCCCTCCCGGGCCGCGTCCACAGCCGTGGCGCGCACGCAGTGGTCCGTGGCCACGCCCACCACGTCCACCTCGGTGATCTCCCGGGCCCGCAGCCACTCCGCGAGGGAGACGCCGTTCTCGTCGACGCCCTCGAAGCCGCTGTAGGCGGCGGAGTGCGCCCCCTTGTCGAAGACGGCGTCGATGGCGCCGGAGGCGACGGCGGGGGCGAAGTTCGGGTGGAAGCCGACCCCCTCCGTACCGGCCACGCAGTGCGGCGGCCAGGAGTCGACGTAGTCCGGGTGGTCGGAGAAGTGCGCACCCGGGTCGATGTGGTGGTCCCGGGTGGCCACCACGTGCCGGTAGCAGGCCGGGGCCTGCCCGATCAGCTCGGTGATGGCGGCGGCCACGTCGGCGCCACCGGCGACCGCGAGGCTGCCGCCCTCACAGAAGTCGTTCTGTACGTCTACGACGATCAGTGCGCGGCGCATGGCGGATTCCTTCTGCTGGAGTGACTACGAGCGTAGAGAGTGCGTGTGCCCCGCGGGAAGGGGGGCTCAGACGTACTCGGTGGGAATGACCGCCTCGCCCCGCGAGAGCTGCGTCGCCGAGAGGGGCAGCCGGGCGCGCGCGGCGGTGTGCCGGTCGCGGACCGCGTCCAGCGGCTCACGGGCGAGCACCTCGCCGCCCTTGACCAGCTCGACCTGGAGCTGGTGCCCGGCGAGCGCGGCCGGCACGGCTCCGGTGCCGATCACCTCGGCCTCGGCCACTCCGTACGCGTCCTCGCGCCGCGCGGCCCACTTCCGGCCACCCATGGAGCTCTTGGCGCCCAGCGACTTCTTCGCCACGGGTTCGAGCGGGGCGCCGGGCTCCGCCGAGTGGGCGCGGGCCACCAGCTTGTAGACCATCGAGGCCGTGGGGTGCCCGGAGCCCGTGACGAGCTGCGTGCCGACGCCGTACGCGTCCACGGGCGCCGCCGCGAGCGAGGCGATGGCGTACTCGTCGAGGTCGGACGTCACGACGATCTTCGTCTCCGTCGCCCCGAGGTCGTCGAGCTGCTGGCGCACCCGGTGGGCGACGAGGAGCAGGTCCCCGGAGTCGATGCGCACGGCGCCCAGCTCGGGCCCCGCGACCTCGACGGCCATCCGGACGGCCTCGGTCACGTCGTAGGTGTCCACGAGCAGGGTGGTGCCGCGGCCGAGCGAGTCGACCTGGGCGCGGAAGGCGTCGCGTTCGTTGTCGTGCAGCAGGGTGAAGGCGTGGGCGCTCGTGCCGACGGTCGGGATGCCGTAGCGGAACCCGGCGGCCAGGTCGGAGGTGGTCGCGAAGCCGCCGACGTAGGCGGCGCGGGAGGCGGCGACGGCGGCCAGCTCGTGGGTGCGGCGGGCGCCCATCTCGATCAGCGGGCGGTCGCCGGCGGCCGAGGACATCCGCGAGGCGGCGGCCGCGATCGCCGAGTCGTGGTTGAGGATGGAGAGGATCACGGTCTCCAGGAGCACGCACTCCGCGAAGGACCCCTCGACCCGCAGGATCGGCGAGCCGGGGAAGTAGACCTCGCCCTCGGGGTAGCCCCAGATGTCGCCGGTGAAGCGGTAGCCGGCGAGCCAGGCCAGCGTCGTCTCGTCGACGATGTCCCGCTCGCGCAGGAAGCCGAGCACACCGGCGTCGAAGCGGAAGTTCTCGACGGCGTCGAGCACCCGTCCGGTTCCGGCCACCACGCCGTAGCGCCGTCCCTCCGGGAGTCTGCGGGTGAAGACCTCGAAGACCGAGCGCCGGTCGCCCGTGCCGGCCTTCAGCGCGGCCTGCAGCATCGTCAGCTCGTACTGGTCCGTGAAGAGCGCGGTCGACGGAACATCCACCGGCAGCCCTAGGTCCGCTGTGTTCATACGAGCGATGCTACCCCGCATCTCGTCACTTTGACGATTTCCCGGGCCCGTTTGTGCGAGGGGCCCCCGGGGGTGGCAGCATGGGGCAGGTGAGTACGCCCTGCCCGTCTCCCGCCACCGCCCCTCCGACGATGGGCTTCGCCAGCAGCGCCATGCCCGCGGAGATCACCCGTCCGGAATCGGACGAAGAGGCGCGGATCGTCCCCGAGCCGGACGTTCCCTGGATCACGCTCGTCCACAACGACCCGGTCAACCTGATGAGCTACGTGTCGTACGTCTTCCAGACGTACTTCGGGTACTCGAAGGACAAGGCCGACAAGTTGATGATGGACGTGCACCACAAGGGCCGGGCGGTGGTCTCCAGCGGCACGCGCGAGGAGATGGAGCGCGACGTGCAGGCCATGCACGGATACGGCCTGTGGGCCACGCTCCAGCAGGACCGCAAGTGAGGGCCGCGAGGGCGGGGAGGACCGCGGACGGGCGGACCCGTCGGCGGCGGACGGACCGGAAGCAGCGACGCATCTGATGCCAGGACACTTCGAACCGATCCCCGGGGGCGGCGCGGCCGTCGCGCTTGACGAGGTCGAGATCTCGATCATCCGCTCCCTCGCCGTGCAGCTCCTGGAGCTGATCGGCCCCGGGCCCGGCGGCGAGCCGTCGGACGACCCCCTCGCCGAGCTGTTCGCGGAGGGTCCGAGCGAGCCGCCCGCCGATCCGGTGATGCGGCGCCTGCTGCCCGACGCGTACGGGGGGCCCGGCAGCGAGGCCGCGGACGAGGATGAGCTGCGCGCCTATTCGTCCGAGTTCCGCCGTTTCACGGAGAACGACCTGCGGGCGAAGAAGCGCGACGACGCCCTCGTGGTGATCCGTTCGCTCGACGCGGCGATGTCGGAGGGCGAGGGCGAAACTGTCCTGAAACTGACGGTCGAGGAGTCCCGGCACTGGCTTGGCGCGCTCAATGACCTCCGGCTCGCGATCGGTACGCGGCTGGAAGTCGCCGACGAGGACGACGCCGAGCTGCTGTACCGGCTGCCGGACTCCGACCCCCGCAAGCCGATGGTGATGGCGTACCTCTGGCTGGGCGGATTGCAGGAGACGCTGGTCGGGACGTTGATGAACTAGTCCCGACGCGAGTTCGGTGCAGAATGCAGCAAAAGTTGTTGTAGTGGACAGCTTCCGTTCACGCGGCGGACCGTTCGCTCAGCGGATGCTCAAATCCGCATAACGATCGCGTCACGTCATTGCCCGCTTTCGCGGGCTTATGTGGCGTTTGTCCGCTTTTCCTTGTGGGCTGTGCCACAGGTGGCTCATTCCCTCACTGTTGCCACCGTGATAAATCTTCACGACCGCTCGGCGACGCCACCCATGTCGTCGAGGGCGCTCGGGCCGGCAGACCGTCGGTAGCACTCCATCCATATCCGGGGGGATCAGGACCTGATCCGCGGCACACCGCAGGAAGCGGCGCGGATCAGCATGGAGAAAGGCGTCACCATGACCTCAGTGCAGGTCGAAGAGCACCACGACGAGCACGGCGGCAATGGTGTCGTGCAGGGAGCTTCCGGCGAGGGCGAGGGTTACCAGCGCGGTCTGGGGGCCCGGCAGATCCAGATGATCGCCATCGGCGGTGCCATCGGCACCGGCCTCTTCCTCGGCGCGGGCAAGGCCATCCACAAGGCCGGCCCCAGCCTCATCCTGGCGTACGCCATCGCGGGCCTCGTCATCTTCTTCATCATGCGGGCGCTCGGCGAGCTCCTCATGTACCGCCCCGTCTCGGGCTCCTTCTCGGAGTACGCGCGCGAGTTCATGGGCCCGTTCTTCGGATTCGTGACCGGCTGGACGTACTGGCTCTTCTGGGTCGTCACCGGCATCACGGAAGTCACCGCCGCGGCCCAGTACATGCAGTACTGGACCCACGGCTCCGTTCCGCAATGGGCGTACGCGCTCATCTTCACCGTCATCCTGTACGGCGCGAACCTCATCTCCGTGAAGCTCTTCGGCGAGCTGGAGTTCTGGTTCTCGATGGTCAAGGTCACCGCCATCATCGGCATGATCCTGATCTGCATCGGCATCCTCACCATCGGCTTCTCCGACGCCGGTGACACCGCGACCGTGGCCCACCTGTGGAACCAGGGCGGCTTCTTCCCGAACGGCATCGGCTCCACGCTGATGACGCTCCAGATCGTGATGTTCGCCTTCCTCGCCGTCGAGCTGGTCGGCGTCACCGCGGGCGAGTCCAAGGACCCGAAGACCGTCCTGCCCAAGGCCATCAACACCGTGCCGTGGCGCATCGCCGTCTTCTACGTCGGCGCGCTGATCATGATCCTGTCGGTCGTCCCGTGGACGCACTTCCAGCCCGGCGTCTCGCCGTTCGTCGCCGCCTTCGAGAAGATGGGCCTCGGCGTCGGCGCCGCGATCGTGAACTTCGTGGTCCTCACCGCCGCGCTCTCCTCCTGCAACTCCGGCATGTACTCCACCGGCCGCATGCTGCGCGACCTGGCGCTCAACGGCCAGGGCCCGAAGTTCTTCACCAAGCTCACGAAGAACGGGCTGCCGCTCGTCGGCACCACGGCGTCCGCCGCGTTCATGATGGTCGGCGTCTGGATCAACTACCAGTGGCCGGGTGAGGCGTTCAACTACGTCGTCTCCTTCGCGACCATCTCCGGCATGTGGGCCTGGATCATGATCCTGGCCTGCCAGATCCGCTACCGCCGCAAGGCCGACCGCGGCGAGCTGCCGCAGTCCACCTTCAAGGCGCCCGGAGCCCCGTACACCAGCTGGTTCGCGCTGCTGTTCATCGGCATGGTCATCGTGATGATGGGCGTCGACAAGGACGCGCGGATCTCGCTGTACGCCGCCCCGTTCTGGGGCGCGATCCTCGGTGTCTCCTACCTGGTCCTCAAGAAGCGCAACCCGCAGGCCGCCGCGTTCAACAAGCGCAAGACCGGCGTGGCCGCCTCCTCCGCCGACGGTCCCGTCAGCAAGGACTGACCCCCGGCCGGCATGGTCGTGACTGACCTGGTCACAGAGGCTGATGTCCAGCATGTGGGCCCGGCCGTACCACACTCCGGTACGGTTCGGGCCCTCTGCTTATCCTGGCTCCCATGCTGACCATCACCCAGGCCCTCCACGACCAGATCGTCGCGCACGCGCGCCAGGACCACCCCGACGAGGCGTGCGGCGTGGTCGCGGGTCCCGCGGGCACCGGCCGACCCGAACGGTTCATCCCGATGCTGAACGCGGCACGCTCGCCCACGTTCTACGAGTTCGACTCGGGCGACCTGCTCAAGCTGTACCGCGAGATGGACGACCGGGACGAGGAGCCGGTGATCGTCTACCACTCGCACACCGCGACCGAGGCGTACCCCTCCCGCACCGACATCACGTACGCCAACGAGCCGGGCGCCCACTACGTCCTCGTCTCCACCGCGGACACCGACGACGCCGGCCCCTTCCAGTTCCGCTCGTACCGCATCGTGGACGGCGAGGTCACCGAGGAAGAGGTGCGGGTGGTCGAGGCGTACTGAGCCCGCCGTACGGCCCCTCCGGGCGGCGCGCGCCCGCATGCTGAACACGGACCGTCCGCGATGCGAGATCACATTCCAGTACCCGGACCGGGAATCGATACGATGACCGCATGGTTCCCCATGACGTGAGCGAAGAGACGCCGAGCGCCCTGCTGCTCGTGGCGCGGCTGCACGTCGACCTGTGCCGCCTCGCCAGCGCGATCTGTTCCCGCTGAACCGTTCCGCCGCACGGCCGAGGGCCGCGCCCCGCGCGCCCGCACCCCGCGTGCCACCGCGCCAAGCGCCGCACGCGCACGCCCGCCACCCGAACTTCACGCTTCACGGCTTCACGCTTTTCGACTTCCCGCTTCTCGACTCCCGACAGGAGCCCTCAGCATGGCCATCGAGGTCCGCATCCCGACCATCCTCCGCACCTACACCGACGGCCAGAAGGCCGTGCAGGGCAGCGGTGACACCCTCGCCGAGCTCCTCACCGACCTCGACTCGCGGCACGAGGGCATCGCCGCGCGCATCGTCGACGACGGCGCGCTCCGGCGCTTCGTGAACGTGTACCTCAACGACGAGGACGTCCGCTTCCTCGACGGCATCTCCACGAAGCTCTCCGACGGCGACAGCGTCACGATCCTGCCGGCCGTCGCCGGCGGCATGGTCTAGGCCCGATCAGGGATGCCTCGATACGACTCCCCGCTCGCCGCGGTCGGCAACACGCCGCTCGTACGCCTGCCGCGGCTCGCGGAGCTCCACCTGTCCGACGACGTCCGCATCTGGGCCAAGCTGGAGGACCGCAACCCGACCGGCTCCATCAAGGACCGGCCGGCCCTGCACATGGTCGAACAGGCCGAGAAGGACGGCCGGTTGACGCCCGGCTGCACGATCCTGGAGCCGACCTCCGGCAACACCGGCATCTCGCTCGCCATGGCGGCCAAGCTCAAGGGCTACCGCATCGTGTGCGTCATGCCGGAGAACACCTCCCAGGAGCGGCGCGACCTGCTCGCCATGTGGGGCGCCGAGATCATCTCGTCCCCCGCGGCGGGCGGCTCCAACACCGCGGTCCGCGTGGCCAAGGAGCTGTCGGCCGAGCACCCGGACTGGGTGATGCTCTACCAGTACGGCAACCCGGACAACGCGGGCGCCCACTACACGACGACGGGCCCGGAGATCTTCGCCGACCTCCCCTCCGTCACGCACTTCGTCGCGGGCCTCGGCACCACCGGCACCCTCATGGGCGTCGGCAGGTACCTCCGCGAGCAGAACCCCGACATCAAGATCGTCGCAGCCGAGCCGCGCTACGACGACCTCGTCTACGGCCTGCGCAACCTCGACGAGGGCTTCGTCCCCGAGCTGTACGACGCCTCCGTCCTCACCACCCGGTTCTCCGTCGGCTCGGCCGACGCGGTCACCCGCACCCGTGAACTCCTCCAGGAGGAGGGCATCTTCGCGGGCGTCTCCACGGGCGCGGCGCTGCACGCCGCGATCGGCGTCGGGCGGAAGGCGGTCAAGGCGGGGGAGACGGCGGACATCGTCTTCGTCGTCGCCGACGGCGGCTGGAAGTACCTCTCGACCGGCGTCTACACCGCGCCGACGACCGAGGCGGCCATCGAGACGCTGCAGGGCCAGCTCTGGGCTTGACCGCCCGGGGGGACGGTGGTGCGCTTCCGGCGCCGGTGCTGACCGGCGGTCGCATCACCGGCTCCGCCGGTTCGTCCTCAAACGCCGGACGGGCTGAAATCTTCGGCTCGGTCCGGCGTTGTCGTGAGCGTCGGGCGGGGGGAGGCGTCTCGGTCTCGTCCGGCGCTTCCGGTGCCGGTGCTGACCGGCGGTCGCATCACCGGCTCCGCCGGTTCGTCCTCAAACGCCGGACGGGCTGAAACTCGCGGCTCCGTCCGGTGTTGTCGTGCATGCCGGGCGGGCTGAGACTTGCGGCTCCGTCCGGTGTCGGCGTGGGCGTCGGGCGGGCCGAGGGGCTCGGGGTCGGTCGGTGCTGTGTTATCTGGCCAGGTACTTGACC
The DNA here is from genome assembly GCF_040654435.1 of Streptomyces sp. NPDC050703. Classification (NCBI taxonomy): domain Bacteria; kingdom Bacillati; phylum Actinomycetota; class Actinomycetes; order Kitasatosporales; family Streptomycetaceae; genus Streptomyces; species Streptomyces sp. NPDC050703. The sequence goes on along the minus strand of NZ_JBFAHX010000023.1, from coordinate 6,154 downwards.
TGGTCCCACAGTGCCGGGTCCACCGTTCCGGCCCTGCGGCGGAAGTCCCACAGCGGTACGTCCCGCAGTTCGTCGGTCTCCAGGAAGCTCTCGCGGCCCTGCGCGTCGCCCACCGAACCCGGCGGCAGCGGGATCACCCCGGCCCGCTCCTCGTGGTACCGGCTGGTGATCTTCGCGACGCGGGCCCGCTTGCCGCGGACCGAGAGCACCAGACAAGGGCGGTCCTTCGCGCCGGGACCGTCCTCGTAGGGCACCAGCGCCCACCAGATCTCCGCGGGCCGCGGCGCGGGCAGCCGTCCCCGCGGACCCCGCGGCGGCCGGGAAGGACCCGACGGCCCGGCACTCCGCTTCCGCGCGCCGCGCCCCCAGCCGTCCACCACCGTGGCGATCACGGCGAGCACCACCACGGCCGCCAGCGCGAGCCACCAAGACGTGTCCATGGCACCGACGGTACCGGCGCTCCCCACGTACCGCCCGCCCCCCCGGTCACCTGCGGGGACACCCGTACGAGCGGCATCACCCCGAACCACACGCTTCACGCCGCCCCACTGCGTCCACACGCCCCCCGAACCGGTGACACCGCAGGTGAGTTCGCCCACAACGGCCCACGGCGGAGGAGCGACCAGGGCTTTTGCGCCTTACGCTCGACGGACCGCACACCCCCCAGCTCCCCTTGTCAGTCCACGCCAGCGCGGAGGTCCCAGCTTCATGAAGCTCACCGTCGTCGGCTGCTCGGGGTCGTTTCCGTCCGCGGACTCGGCCTGTTCGAGCTACCTCGTCGAGGCCGACGGCTTCCGGTTGCTGCTCGACATGGGCAACGGCGCCCTCGGCGAGCTGCAACGCCACATCGGTCTCTACGACCTCGACGCGATCTTCCTGAGCCATCTGCACGCCGATCACTGCATCGACATGTGCGCGTACTTCGTGGCCCGCTACTACCGGCACGAGGGCGGCCGCTGCGCCCCCATCCCGGTCTACGGCCCCGAGGGCACCGAGCAGAGGCTCACCACCGCGTACGCCGACACGCCCTCCGCCTCCTCGATGAGCGAGGTCTTCGACTTCCACACGGTCAAGCCCGCCTCGTTCGACATCGGCCCGTTCTCGGTCCGCACCGAGAAGGTGCGGCACCCCGTGGAGGCGTACGCCATCCGCGTCGAGCACGACGGCAGGTCCCTCACGTACTCCGGGGACACCGGCACCTGCGGCGTCCTGGACGACCTGGCCACCGGCACGGATCTGTTCCTGTGCGAGGCGGCGTTCACCGACGGCAAGGAGAACATCCCCGACCTCCACCTGAACGGCCGCGAAGCGGGCGAATGCGCGCGGCGCGCCGGCGCGGGCCGCCTCGTACTCACCCACATCCCCCCGTGGACGGACCCCCAGGTCAACCTGGCCGACGCCCGAGCGGCGTACGGGGGGCCGGTGGCCCTCGCGGCGCCGGGCGCGACGTACGAGGTTTGATCCGTTCCCGTACGGGAGTGGTACGGCGCCCGACACGACGCATCACGACGCATCACGACGCAATACGACGTAATGCGACGCATGGGGAAGGCCCCGGAACCGAGCCGGTTCCGGGGCCTTCCCCATGCGGTGCGACGTGACGCGGCGCGGGCTACGCCTTCGTGAGGTCCTCGATCTCCTCCTCGGGCTCGCGGCCCGGGGTGGTGAGGTTGAACTTGAGGATCGCGAACCGGAAGACGAAGTAGTACAGCGCCGCGAAGACCAGGCCGATCGGGATGATCAGCCAGGGCTTGGTCGCCAGACTCCAGTTGAGCGCGTAGTCGATGAAGCCGGCCGAGAAGTTGAAGCCGGCGTGCACTCCGAGCGCCCAGGTCACCGCCATGGAGACGGCCGTGAGCACGATGTGCAGCACGTACAGGACCGGGGCGATGAACATGAAGGTGAACTCGATCGGCTCCGTCACACCGGTGACGAACGAGGTCAGCGCCAGCGAGACCATCATGCCCATCACGACCTTGCGGCGCTCGGGGCGGGCGCAGTGCGCGATGGCTATCGCGGCGGCCGGGAGGCCGAACATCATGATCGGGAAGAAGCCCGACATGTACATACCGGCGGACGGGTCACCGGCGAGGAAGCGGGCGATGTCACCGTGGACGATCTCGCCGCCGTCGTTGAACGAACCGAGCTGGAACCAGGCGATGGTGTTGACGAACTGGTGCATGCCGATCGGGATCAGCGCGCGGTTGATGCCGCCGAAGAGCGCGGAGCCGCCGGCGCCGAGGCCGGTCATCCACTCGGCGAAGTTCTCGATGCCGTGGCCGATCGGCTCCCAGACGAGGCCGAAGAAGACGCCGACGATGATGCCGACGAAGGCCATGATGATCGGGACGAGGCGGCGGCCGTTGAAGAAGCCGAGCCAGTCCACCAGCTTGGTGCGGTGGTACTTCTGCCACAGCACCGCGGCGAGCAGACCCATGATGATGCCGCCGAGGACACCGGGGTTGTTGTAGACCGCCGGATCGTCCGCGCCCTTCTTGACCACCGCTTCGGTGACCGGGAAGGCCTCAAGCACCTTGCTGTAGACGAGGAAGCCGACGACGGCGGCGAGCGCCGTGGAGCCGTCGGCCTTCTTGGCGAAGCCGATGGCGACGCCGATGCAGAAGAGGATCGGCAGGGAGCCGGTGATCGCGCCGCCGGCGTTGTTGAAGACCGCGGCGACCTTGTCCCAGCCGAGGCCGTCCTTGCCGAAGACATCGTCCTGCCCGAGCCTGACCATGATGCCGGCGGCGGGCAAAACGGCGATGGGCAGCTGCAGGCTGCGGCCCACCTTCTGCAGGCCCTGGAACAGGCCGGAGCCCCGCTTCTTCGCGGGCGCCGCCGTGGCGGTGGCCGTACTCATGACTTCCTCCATGTGCGGGCGCTGTCGGGGACAGTTGGGGGTGGACAGCACGCCGTGGTCTACACCACTCACTGGTGTAGACCTGTTGTAGCACGGTGAAGGTGACGTAAGGAACCCGCGATTCCTGTGGGGTCGGCCATATCCCGACATGCCAGGCCAAAGGCCCTCGGACTTAAAGTCCGAGGGCCTTCCGCTTACGACGGGGAGCCTCCGCCCCATGCTGTCACGCCCCGTCGGACGCCGGGCCGAATGGCCAGGGCAGGGACGGGGCCGAGGGCCTGCTCAGGCCTTGGTCTGCGCCCGGTCCTCCGCCTCCGACTCCTCTTCCGGTTCCCGGCCCGGGGTGTGCAGGTCGAACTTGATGATGACCAGCCGGAAGAGGAAGTAGTAGACGACCGCGAAGCAGAGCCCGATCGGGATGATCAACCAGGGTTTGGTCGCCAGGCTCCAGTTGATGACGTAGTCGATCAGCCCCGCCGAGAAGCTGAAGCCGTCCTTCACGCCCAGCGCCCACGTCACCGCCATCGAGACGCCCGTCAGCACCGCGTGGATCGCGTACAAGAGGGGGGCGATGAAGAGGAACGAGTACTCGATCGGCTCGGTGATCCCCGTGACGAACGACGTCAGGCCCACCGAGAGCATCAGGCCGCCGACCACCTTGCGCCGCTCAGGGCGCGCGCAGTGCGTGATCGCGAGGGCCGCGGCGGGCAGCGCGAACATCATGATCGGGAAGAAGCCCGAGGTGAACTGCCCCGCCGTCGGGTCGCCCGCGAGGAAGCGGTTGATGTCACCGTGCACGACCGTGCCGTCCGGCTTCGTGTAGTCCCCGAACTGGAACCACACGAACGTATTGAGGAACTGGTGCAGCCCGACCGTCAGCAGCGCGCGGTTGGCGACACCGAAGATGCCCGAACCCAGCCACCCCAGGTCCACCAGCCACTTGGAGAAGCTGGTCAGCGCGTCACCGATCGGCGGCCAGACCCAGACGCAGAGCCCGGCGAAGACCAGGCCGACGAAGGCCATGATGATCGGCACGAGGCGGCGGCCGTTGAAGAAGCCGAGCCAGTCCACCAGCTTCACGCGGTGGAAGCGCTGCCAGAACCACGCGGCGAGCAGCCCCATCACGATGCCGCCGAACACCCCCGGATTCTGGTACGCGGCCTGCGCGACCGTGCCGTCCTCCGCGACGCAGACCCCGCCCCACATTCCGGCGCCGCCGAACGTCGTGTCCTTGGGGCAGTCGTCGGGGAAGGCGCGGAGCACCGCGAAGTAGACGAGGAAACCGGTGACGGCCGCGAGCGCCGTCGAGCCGTCCGCCTTCTTCGCCATGCCGATCGCGACGCCGATGCAGAACAGCAGCGGCAGCCCGAGCGAGGAGTCGAGGAGCGAACCGCCCGCCGCCGCGAAGACCTTGGCGACGTTCGTCCAGCCCAGGCCGTCGTCGCCGAAGACGTCCGGCTGGCCGAGCCGGTTGAGGATGCCGGCGGCCGGCAGGACCGCGATGGGCAGCTGCAGACTCCGGCCCATCTTCTGCAGGCCCTGGAACAGGCCGTTCCACCACTTCTTCCGTGGCGCCGCGGCGGCGTCGGAACTCATCGGCGTCCTCCCGGACGGGCCAGGTTTGGCGGTCGTTGGCGGCCGTGGAAAACTGGTGTAGACCAGTCACGGAACGGTGGGTGTGCCGACCCCGGAGTGGGCCGACACCATGACCGTCATCATTGGGCACGACTGCCACAACCGCCCGCGAAGATGGTCCAACCGTGCGTTACCGTGACGAGGCGGACCTACGGTGCGTCGAGGCCGCGTCCTCTGGCTGCGCTCCCGGGCGAACCCCGGACCACGCCACAAGCAACTCAGGGAGAAACACCATGGCCACCAAGGCTGAGAAGATCGTTGCCGGGCTCGGCGGCATCGACAACATCGAAGAGGTCGAGGGCTGCATCACCCGCCTCCGCACCGAGGTCAAGGACGCCGACCTGGTCGACGACGCCGCCCTGAAGGCCGCCGGCGCCCACGGCGTCGTCAAGATGGGCACCGCGATCCAGGTCGTCATCGGCACGGACGCGGACCCGATCGCCGCCGACATCGAGGACATGATGTGAGGGCCTGACCCCACATCCCCCGACAGGCCCCCACCGCACCCCGCGGCGGGGGCCTCTCGCACCCCGCGAGAACGAAGCGGTTCCCACGATCGAGCACGACCGCGGGGCGCGAAGCCGGAGCCGTCCCGGTGAGCGAGGACGTGTGACGCGGCGCGAGGATGGAGCCCGTCCGTGAGCGAGGACGAGCGCGTGGCGCGAAGACGGAGCCGGTCCGGCGATTGAGGACGAGCGCGCAGCGCGAGCGGGGACAGCAACGAGGGACGGCGGCAAGAGGAGACGGAGAGCGGCCGGGGCACCCCGGGGCCCAGGGGCGAAGCCACGGCGGACGGCACCCCGTGAACCGCTGAAAGGCTAGGCTCAACGCATGTCTCGAATCGACGGCCGCACCCCCGAACAACTCCGCCCGATCACCATCGAACGCGGCTGGAGCAAGCACGCCGAGGGCTCCGTCCTCGTCTCCTTCGGCGACACGAAGGTCTTCTGCACCGCCTCCGTCACCGAGGGCGTCCCCCGCTGGCGCAAGGGCAGCGGCGAGGGCTGGGTCACCGCCGAGTACTCGATGCTGCCCCGCTCCACCAACACCCGCGGCGACCGCGAAGCCGTCCGCGGCAAGATCGGCGGCCGCACCCACGAGATCAGCCGCCTCATCGGCAGGTCCCTGCGCGCCGTCATCGACTACAAGGCCCTCGGCGAGAACACCGTCGTCCTCGACTGCGACGTCCTCCAGGCCGACGGCGGCACCCGCACCGCCGCCATCACCGGCGCCTACGTCGCCCTCGCCGACGCCGTCACCTGGGCCCAGGGCAAGAAGCTCGTCAAGCCCGGCCGCAAGCCCCTCACCGGCACCGTCAGCGCCGTCTCCGTCGGCATCGTCGGCGGCGAACCGCTCCTCGACCTCTGCTACGAGGAAGACGTCCGCGCCGACACCGACATGAACGTCGTCTGCACCGGCGACGGCCGCTTCGTCGAGGTCCAGGGCACCGCAGAGGCCGAGCCCTTCGACCGCAAGGAACTGAACGCCCTCCTCGACCTCGCCGTCGCCGGCTGCGACGACCTCGCCGCCCACCAGCGCGCGGCCCTCGAAGGCACGCTCTAGCTGTATTGATCACGAGCGTTGTTAACAGGGCTGGGTCTTGATCATGGCGAAGACCTCCGGTGTGGTGGAGGTGTCTAGGCTCCACACCACACACGG